>CAZLQG010000007.1:0-29444 GCA_964561655.1 uncultured Candidatus Saccharibacteria bacterium
CTTCCACCCACCAAGTCTTACCTCGATAACCAACGCCGGTAAAGATGTTAGTGTTGTTAGGTATTTGGGTTCTCAGGTTTGTGATAGACCAAACTGGAATAAACCAGCGGTCATTCAGGTCAGACATCGCGTGCACTACCGACCGGTTTTGCCAGTCCTGAGCAAAACAAGAACAGGTCAATAGCAAAGAGAAGAGGATAGCTTTTTTCATTACTCCACCTTCTACCAGAGCCGCCTGTTGATTTCACCGCTCGCGAGCGGTGGGATTGACGGATGGCAGATTAGCGTATAGTATATATATTGAGTGGCCAAGACCACCATAGGGTAGCAATTAGCACCACAAAATATGCAAAGCCAAATATACGAAAGCTTGGGGCTTTCCCCCAACGAAGCCAAAATCTATGAATCATTAGTAGAAATAGGGGAATCGGGCATTAGTAAAATTGCTGTAGCCGCAAAAATTCACCGTCGCAACGCTTACGATGCCATCAAACGCTTGATTGATAAAGGGTTGGTATTTGAAATTTTCTCCTCGAATGAAAATTTATACAACGCGGCTGATCCGGACAAGCTCAACGAATTGCTGGCCGAACACCAAATACAATTAGCAAAAATTTTACCGGAGCTAAAAAGGAAGTTCGGCAAACGCTTGGCGCCGGAAGAAGCCTACATCTACCGCAGCCACGAAGGCTTGAAAAATGTTTGGCATGACATTATAAGAGTCAATCAGCCAGTGTATACCTTAGGAGCCAAAACGCAATGGTTAGACCCCAAACTGGAAGCCGCCCGGATAGCCTTTTTTAACAGCATGAAAAAACAAAAAATCAAACACTTTTTACTTTTTGACCAGGAAGTTAAAACCCAAATGCCGGGCTTTGAAAAACGACTAGATTTCCAAAAACAATACCGTTTTTTGCCCAAAGACTACTCTACCAATTCCGTTATTAATATCTTCGGAGATTATGTAATAACTTATACCGGCATTTCCATCGGCAAAATCCACGACAACACCGTGTTCTTCGTCCTGCACAGCAAGGATTTGGCAGAAAGCTACCGCAAATGGTTTTGGTATATGTGGGGTCAGTCGTCCGAAAAGAAATAAAACCCCTTGCAAAAAAGCGCAAAATTTGCTATAATAATATATAGAAGAGTTAGTTCGAAGTTGAAATCAAAACAAAATACAAACCAATACTTTCATTAGCACTTTTTATAAGTGTATTTATCATCTACATTTTTTAGATGATTGGCTATAAGGGTTACTTATAGCTTCCATGCTAACTTTTCTTAAAAGCCCCCTCTGGAGTTTCAAGCACTTTCTAGGGGGTTTTTAATTTGGCCAAGTTTAAGCTAAAATATTAAGGCTATGTTATATTTAGTTGCAACCCCCATTGGAAATCTAGGAGATATTACCCTGCGCGCTATTGAAACCTTAAAAACGTGCGATTTTGTAATTGCCGAGAACCCAAGCTATTCAAAAAGGCTTTTGGAGCACATTGGGGTTTGGCCGAAAGAAACGGCACAGTTCGCCGAACATAACGAAAAACAAACGGTAAAAGACTTGGCCAGAAGATTGGCTAAAGAAAATGGCTGTTTGATAACCGACGCCGGTACGCCCGGAATTAGCGACCCCGGTTTTCGTTTAGTTCGGGAATGCGTTCAAAATAATATCCAAGTTGTTCCCATTCCAGGTCCCAGCGCCGCCATTGCCGCGCTTTCGGCTTCCGGCCTTCCGACTGATAAGTTTTTATTTTTGGGTTTCCTGCAAAAAACCGCAATTAAAACAATCAAAGCACTACAAACTGCGGCTGATGCCGAAGCTACGGCAATTTTTTATGAATCCCCAGAACGCATTACTAAAACTTTGAATTATGTTACTAATGCTTTCCCCACATCACAAGTTGTTATTGCGCGAGAGCTTACCAAGATACATGAAGAATTCATCCGCGGCACACCCGAGGAAGTATTACACAAGCTTAAAGAAAAACCGTCTGTAAAAGGCGAATTTACGATATTAATATCATTTAAATAACTTTATGAGCGGACATAGTAAGTGGGCGCAAATTAAACGGAGTAAAGGCGCAGCCGACCAAAAACGCGGTGTGCTGTTTTCCAAATTATCCAAAAAAATCTCCATAGCGGTAAAAGAAGGCGGCAGCGGTGACCTGAACACAAACCACAAGCTTAAAGCCGCGATTGACTACGCAAAAGGCAAGGGAATGCCTAATGACAATATTGCCCGCGCCATAAAAAACGCGCTGGGCGGAAACGCCGGACAAATCCACGAAATAATTTACGAGGGCTACGGCCCGTTCGGCACCGCTTTTTTAGTGGAGGCCGCGACCGACAACACCAACCGCACGCTTAGCGAAATCAAACATATTTTTTCTAAAAACAACGGGAATTTAGGCGCACTGGGTTCGGTTTCCTGGCAGTTTGTAACTAAAGGACAAATTTTGGTTGAGAGGAGTGATAATTTAGAAAACATTGAACTCGCTGCAATTGACGCAGACGCGGAAGACGTAAGGGAATCACAAGAAGGCTTAGAAGTTTACACAAGAGCGGAAAACTTAAATGAAGTAAAAGAAAAGCTGGCAGCAGCGGGAGCTAAAATCGCCCAGGCAGAAATAATTAAGGAAAGTAGCCCAGGAGTAGATTTAAGCGAAGAACAAAAGCCAAAAGTGGAGAAACTTATGAACGAACTGCAAGAGCATGAAGACGTGATTAATGTTCACACCAGCGCTAATCTTTAAAAATCATTTAAACATTTTATCATACTAACATCTTAACAAATGCTAAAATGCTAATATGTTAACATGACCATACTAGGCATCGACCCAGGCACCGCAACAACCGGCTACGGGATTATTAAATCAATAAAGGTCAAAGACCAATACGAACTGGTTGATTTCGGGGTAATTTCCACAAAACCCAAGCTTTCTGACGCAGAGAGGCTTAAAATTTTGGCTGGTGATATATTAAAACTTATTAAAAAACACAGGCCCCAAGTCGTGGGCATAGAAAAGCTGTTTTTTACCACCAACCAAAAAACCGCGATGACGGTTTCGCAGGCGAGAGGAGTGGTTCTTTATATTTGCGAAAAAAATAATTTGCCGATTTTGGAATTTACCCCCTTGCAAATTAAAAGCTTTATTTGCGGCTACGGCAAGGCTGAAAAAAAACAGGTGCAATTTATGGTTCAAAGGGAATTCAAGCTAAAAAAAATCCCAAAGCCCGATGATGCGGCGGACGCGCTTGCTGTGGCCCTTTGCGCGGCGCACCATTACAAAAAATAAATTTACAACTTAAATACAACCCACACACACCAAAAACGCAAAAGTGTTTTATGCTGTGGGGGTAGACAAAAATATTTTTATTTGTTATAATCATCTTACAGTTCTTCATTTTGCGAGAACTGTATGTTATTTAGAAGATCACTAATCCTTTTTTCCTCACAAGAGGAAAGAGAGAGGAGAAGCAAAATGTTTTTTGAAGACATGCCAGGCGCTCCTGTTGGCGGCGACGCCCCAGCAGGCGACCAGCAAACTCCAGCTGCTGCCCCAGCTCCAGAAGCTCCAGCAGAAGGTGGCGACCAGCCAGCTGCTCAATAAATTTGAGACTAAAAACCCCTCAATTTCGAGGGGTTTTTCTTATTTTAAGCCTATTTTATCCTTAAAAACCGCTTGCCTAAACGAATAAGCGTTCCTTTAACAATATCTACGCTCGCTTTTTCATCTCCAATTCTTACCCCGTCCACTTCCACTGCTCCTTCTCTAACCTTTCTGCGTGCTTCTGATTTTGACGAGGCCAGTTTGCCTTCAACAAGCAAATCAACAATAGGATAGTTTCCAACCGATTTATTCAGTTCATAATCGACCTCCATTTCTGGCTCGGGAGAAGGAGAAGGGCTGGGGGAATATTTTACCTTAAAATTCTGCCTCGCTCTCGTTCCTGTGTTTTCCCCGTGATAAAGCCCTACAATTGTTTGAGCCAAAATCGCTTTCTGGTCCCGTGGATTTAAATTTGCTTCCACCACTCTTTCAATTTCATCTAGCAACAAATTTGTGGCCAAAACAAAATACTTCTTTATTAAATCATCGCTTATAGACATTACTTTGCCAAACATCTCATTAGGCTCGTCAGTAATATTTATAACATTGCCCCAGGAAGAAGACATTTTTCTGCCGTCTGTGCCTTCCATTAAAGTCGTGATTAAAATATCCTGCTGACTTTGGCCGTATGCTTTCTGAATTTTTCTGCCGGCAAGCAAATTAAACTTTTGGTCCGTCCCGCCTAATTCTACGTCCGCTTTGACTGCCACGCTGTCGTAGCCCTGCATTAAAGGGTACAACAACTCTCTTACAGATACCCGCTTGCCATCTTTAAGTCTTCTTGCAATGTTTTCCCTAGCCTCAAATTCATGTAAACCAAACAAGTCCGCCAGCTCTCCCATTTCTTTAAAGCCTAATTTCTTTAGCCACTTGGAATTGTAGTGCGTTTCTGAATTTTTTTTGTCCAAAATTTTATAGGCCTGCGCAAAATAAGTCTTAATGTTCTTTTTTATTTCCGCTTCTGACATCCTCGGCCTTTCAGAATCTTTGTCCGAAGTATCGCCAATAAGTCCGGTTGAGTCGCCAACGATGAATATCACTTTGTGTCCCAGTTCTTGGAATGCGCGCAATTTCCACAAAACCACGGCCCTGCCAATATGGATGTTTGGGGAAGTAGGATCAATGCCAAGCTTAACTCTTAGCTTTTTTTTAGATTTTAAAAGCTTTAATAAATGTTCTTTATCTATAACTTCTTCTACTCCTCTGGTTAAAAGTTCTTCAATTTTGTCCATTTTCTATGATTTAATTGCTTATATCATAGCATTTTTAGATGCTTTAAGAAAAGCGGATGTTGTCAATAAAGCCCATAAAAAGCTATAATTCGTATAATGAAAGTCTACACTTTTAAAACAAGGAACGACGCAGGTTCGGCAAGAATAAGCAGCAGGTTCAAAAAAGCCAAAAAAATTAGGCGCCCGAACAAACGGAAAATTTTTACCTGGCTTTTTAGGCTTGTTGCAATCGGCGTGGTTTTTATTGCCCTGCTGTTTTTGTATTATGCCAAGGATTTGCCCGACCCAAACAAGCTGTTAGACAGACAAGTGGCGGAATCCACCAAAATTTTTGATCGCGAAGGCAATTTAATTTATGAGGTCCATGGAGAAATTAAAAGGACTTTAATAGAACTGGACCAGGTGCCCCAATATACCAAAGACTCGACCATTGCACTGGAAGATAAAGACTTTTATAAACACCGCGGAATCTCCATAACCGGCATTTTGCGCTCTGCGGTGCGCTATATAATTAACCTTGGACCCAGCGGAGGAGGAGGAAGCACTATTACCCAACAGTTTGTTAAAAACGCCATCCTTACCAATAAAAAAACTTTCGACAGGAAACTTAGAGAAGCTATTTTAAGCATTGCCATTGAAGCCAGGTTTGAAAAAAACGAGATTTTAAAACTTTACTTAAACGAAATCCCTTACGGCCGAAACGCCTACGGAATTGAGGCTGCTTCAGAAAGCTATTTCGGTAAAAAAGCCAGCGACCTAACCCTAGCGGAAAGCGCTTATTTGGCAGCCCTGCCGCAGGCACCGAGCTACTATAACCCCTTAGGGCCCAACAGGCAAGCTTTAGACAACCGCAAAAACGTTACCTTAAAGCTAATGCGCGAGCAGGGCTATATCACCGAAGAACAAGAACAACAAACCAAGGCTGAAGAAGTGGAATTCATTAAAACCAAGACCGCACTTTTTGCTCCGCATTTCGTTCTAATGGTGCAGGGTTATCTAGCGGATAAATACGGGGAAAAGACTTTGCAGGAAGGCGGACTTAAGGTCTACACCACTTTGGATTCACATTTGCAGGAAATCGCTGAAAGAGTGGTGAAAGAAGGAGTGGAAGCAAATACTCAAAAATATAACGCCAATAACGCCGGCCTTGCGGCCATTGACCCAAAAACCGGGCAGATACTCGCGATGGTGGGCAGTAAAGATTATTTTGCAGACCCCGTCCCTGAAGGCTGCACGCCGGGGCGCGACTGCTGGTTTGAGCCCAACGTTAATGTAACTCTCTCACAAAGACAGCCGGGAAGCAGTTTTAAGCCATATGTCTACGTTACCGCATTTAGTCCTGATTACGGCTACAATCCGGCCACCCTGCTAGTGGATGTGGTTACCAACTTTGGCAAATTTGGCGACAAAGATTACATCCCACAAAATTACGACGGTAACGTAAGAGGCCCTGTTTCTATGCGAACGGCCTTGGCAGGAAGCCTTAACATTCCTGCGGTAAAAACTTTAGCTCTTGTAGGAGTAAACAATGCGGTCCAAACCGCGCGTTCTTTGGGCATCACCAGCCCGCTTTCCAACTGCGGTTTGTCTTTGGTTCTTGGGGGATGTGAAGTAAGGCTTCTAGACCACGTCGCGGCTTATTCGGTATTTGCAACCGGCGGGGCAAAACACGAAAAAACTGCAATTCTAAAAGTCCTGGATAAAAACGAAAGAGTATTAGAGGAGTACCAAGAACAATCCCAGCAAGTTCTGGATCCGCAGGCGGTTTATCAACTAGTAAATATTTTAAGTGATAATAACGCAAGATCCTTCGTGTTCGGCGCTAGCAACAAACTAACCCTACCGGGAAGGCCAGCGGCTGCTAAAACCGGCACCACACAAAAGTATCATGACGGCTGGACTATTGGTTTTACTCCTTCTTTAGCTGCTGGGGTCTGGGCTGGAAACAATGACGGCACCTTTATGAAGGCTCCCGCAGGAGGCTCCACCGTTGCCGCGCCAATCTGGAACGCTTTTATGATTGAAGCTTTGGCTGGGACCCCGGCGGAAAACTTTTCAGTACCAGAAGGAATAACTAGAACAATTGTAGACAACGTTTCTGGAAAACTTCCGACCCAGTATACTCCCACAACCAAAGAAGAAATATTTGCCAGCTACAACGTGCCTACGGAATATGACAATGTGCATGTAGCGGTACCGATTGATTCTCAAACTGGCCTTCCGGCAACCGCCCTTACACCGCCAAACAACATCTACTACCAGCCCTACACAGTTTTTCACAGCGAAATGCCGGACAATGCCAACTGGGAAGGGCCGGTGAAAAACTGGGCTATAGCCCACGGTTATCTGTATCCACCCAATGAAAGCGTGATTAATCCCGGAAACGGACAAACAGGTAATGGCAAAAAACCGGAAGTAAGAATTGTTAGACCATTGCCAAACGACATAGTATCCGGCCCTCCTTATAATATAAGCGTTTTAGCCAGCTCCAAAAACGGCATCGGCAGGGTGGATTTATTCATTGACGGAGAACTTATTAAAAGCCTCTCTTCCAGCCCGTACGAATTTTTCATAAACCAAAACATTACAGATGGTAGGCACACGATTGCCATAAGGACCACGGATTTAACCGGCCAAACTTCAGACACCAGCGTTTCGGTAGTGTTCGGCGCCGACGCCCCTTTAAATTTTACCGAGCCCGCTTCAAACAGTCTGGTGATTTTTCCGCTCACTATGGCCGCGGAAAGCGCAAAATTTTATAGCGGTGTAAGTTTTTACTATATTGATGGAAACGGGGAAGTAAATTTAATCGGCAAAGCCGGCAACGCGGAAAATACCGGCAACGATTACAGGTATTCGCTAAAATGGCAAACCCCGCCCGACAGCGGCCAGTACAGAATCTTTGCCAGAACCGAAACCGGGAAAGAGTCAAATAAAGTTACCATCTCTATTCCTTAGACTGGTTGTTAATTATAAGGCTTGATTGCCAGTTTGGTCTTAAGTTTAAAGTGATAAGTTTCTTAAAACCATTAACCTATATCCATTCCAGTTGCTATGCCCGAAAACTAATACCCATGTCTTATTTACTTGCTCTCACAATCCTCCTGGCCCCGACCTACGCAATAAAATTTTCTCTTCTGGGTTTTCCAACGAATTTGTTGCTAGTTTGGTTGCTCGCGTTTTGGATAATCTTTACCGCCTACCTCACAAATAAAAAACTCTGGGGAGAATTTTTCTTCTTATCTCCAATAAATAAAAAACTGCTAATTGCAGTTAGCGCGTTTTTTTTGGCGGGTATTATAAGCCTATCTATTGGGGGAATTACCCAAGCCAAACTTGGACAGTTTATTGTTTTATTTCTTCAGCCAATCAGCGTTTTCTTTATTGGCCGGTTTATTATACAAAAAAAGCCAAATGCACTCTCCATTATACTTTATTCCTTATACTTTATACTTGCTCTTGCCGGCGCCTACGCTATCTTGCAATACTTTACCCTTGTTGGCCTTCCGCCTGAGTACTGGGGAAATTCGGTTGAACCAAAAAGGGCTCTTTCGTTCTTTAGCCATCCTAACTTTTACTCATTATTCTCCGCACCACTACTTGCACTGTTGGTTCCCGACCTTATCCAGAATTTAAAATTTAAAATTCTTAATTTAAAATTGCTTGCCTGGCTTTTAGGGGCTGCCGGACTATTCTTTTCTCTTTCACGCGCGGGCTGGCTCGGACTTTTGGCCGCGATCATTGTCTTTCTAATCGTCGCGGCAGACAAACGAACCCGTCTGACCTTTTTTGGATTAATCCTTGTTGGCATCATTTCTGTATTCTCCGTAACTACCCTGCGCTACCGTATCATTCTGCCTCTCCTTGGAGAAAAATCCGCAGTTTCGCGCATCAGTTTATGGGATACTGGCTGGAAGGCTGTAAAAGAAACTCCAGTTTTAGGCATGGGGCTTACCGGCTTTTCGCAAAACTGGAGCAGGCTGAACGCCGACCCAAACATAGACTCTCACAACTTCCCGCATAATGTATTTTTAAACTTCTGGGTGGAAACAGGGCTTCTTGGATTAATCAGCTTCATCGCGATTGCTAGCTTGTTCATCTACCGCGGACTCAAAAACACCTCCCCTCCTGCCAAGGAGAAGACGGATCACGAAGTGGTAGGGTGGTCTGATTACAAAATGATAAAACTTGGTATCGCTCTTTTCCTTATTACCCTAATCACCCAAGGCTTTATAGACAACCCCTACTTCAAAAACGACCTGGCTGTTGTATTTTGGGTTATACTTTCTTTAATTTAAAACTCCTCCCAATTGGGAGGAGTTTTTTTATTTTAAGCGGATAACGATTTTCCTGTGGGGTTCGTAGCCAATGCTTTCGGTAAATACTTCCGGATGGTTTTCATTTAAATATGAATGAATGTACCGCCTTTCATAGTTCGGCATGGGTTCTAAAACCACGCCCCGGCCGGTCTTTTTTATATGGTCAACCGCTGCTTTGGCGGTTTCCTTTAAAAACCATTCCCTTTTACGCTTATAGTCGTCCACATCAAGCGTGAACCAAACCGGTTCGCCGCCAGAAAATTTCTTGGCAATCAACGACTGCACTAAAATTTGCAAAGAATGCAGGGTATCACCTTTTCTACCTATAAGCAACTGCGAGTCAAAGGAGCTGATATTAAAAATTAGCCCTTTGGTAATACTTTCTTCAAACTCCACTTGCGCCTCTATGCCGCATTTTTCTAAAACCTCCAGAATTATGTTTTTAATTTGCTCAATTTTATCATAGTCTGTCATGAGACACCTTTCTTCTTAACTTTTAGCTTATAACAAAAATTCGCCAAGCGAATTTTTGCCAATGGTCAAAAGTTAGAGCTTATTTGGCAACGAGTTCCGGGTATTTTTTCATTATATAGTAATGCTGGCCAACCGCAAAAAGGGTGGTTACTATCCAATAAAGCGGCAAGCCCGCTGGAAACTTAAGCCCAATAAAAACAGTGATTGCGGGTAGGATATATGTCATCTGTACGCGCATAATTTTAGAGGTTGCATCGCTGCTTGCGGTCTTTGGCTGCATCAACCAGGACTGCCAAAGTTGCGAAGCGCCCGCTAAAACTGCCAGTATTACGTTTGGTTTGGAAAGATCTATAAAATTCAAAAACATTGGATTTATTAATTCCGGGTTGGGCACGAAAGAATAAATCCCTGTTAAATGATTTGTAAGACCGTCTCTAAATACATAAAACAGACCAATTAAGATGGGGAGTTGAATTAAAAGTGGCAGGCAGGAGGAAAAGGGATTAATTTTGTGTTCTTTATATAAATTCATCATCTCCCGCGCTTGTGCTTCTTTGTCGCCCTTGTATTTTTCCCGCAGTTCATTCAATTTGGGTTGCAGCGAAGTCATGGCTTGCTGGCTTTTGATACTTTTGTGGTGGCTGGGAGCAAGAATAATTCGTATTATCAATGTTAAAAGAACTATAACCACACCAATGTCGGGAATATAGTTATAAAGAAAAACCAGAGCGTTAAGCAGTGGAAAATAAATTACTGTTTTTAAAACTTCTATCATAACTAGCTTACACTTTATCAACCCTTGGCTCTGTCCATGGGTTACATTTTAAAAATCTTTTTATACTTAAGGTGCTTCCTTTAATAACTCCAAATTTTTTAATGGCTTCCTTGGCATACTGGCTGCAAGAGGGATAAAACCTGCAAAAACCATAAGGGTAACTATTGCGAAAGATGGGTCCGTGGTCGGGCGAAAGGGTTGTTTGGTAAATTCTAATGAAAAAAACCGCTAGGTCTTTAGGTAGGTTAGTTATTTTTTTCATCTCTGAGTAATTTTTTAGCTGATAAAAAGTCTTTCAGTTGGTTTATTAATGCTCCCTCTGTAACACTTAAAACCTTGGGTTTTATTCCTATTACATAATCACCTGGCAAGAAATTCACAAGTCTTGTTCTTACAAACTCTCTGACTTTGCGCCTTAGCCGGTTTCTTACCACTGCCTTCTTTGAAACCTTGGAGGAAACCACCACCGTAAATCTTTTAGCTTCGTTCCCGGCAAGGAAACGAATTGAAAAAAGGGGATTTAAAAAGCTCCGTCCCCGCTCAAAGGTTCTTTTGACATCAGTAGTTTTGGCAAGGCGGTGTTTTTTTTTAAGCATTTCTTTTGAATTAAACGGCCAGCCTTTTGCGGCCCTTTTGCCTTCTTTTAGAAATCACGTTTCTCCCGGTTTTAGTACTCATCCTTTTTCTAAAACCGTGCTTTCTTGCTCGTCTTTTCTTTTTGGGTTGATAGGTTCTTTTCATAAAAAATTTTTATCGTTTGGGTTGAATTATAACTAATTTTTTAGTTGTGGTCAATAATAAAAAATTTCTAAACACGGTAAAAAAATAACCCACAATTTTTCCACATGATGTTAACAGCTTTATTTAAACTCCTCTTGTTTTCAAGCTTTTTTTGTTTATTTACATGTTGATAACCCCCTGTTAAAATTAGGGATGATCGCTTTAACTATAAAAGGGTCTTTAAACTGAAAACCTTTGGAAGTAAAGATTAATTTTTTGTCCATTATGACTAACCAACAACTTTGGCAGGCAATTTTAGGAAGTTTGGAGGTAAGCCTAACCAAAGCCAATTTTAACACCTGGTTTAAGAACACCTCTGTTTTGGAAAGGGGAGAAAACTTTATAATTATCGGCATCCCCAGCGCCTTTAACCGAGACTGGATAGCTGCCAAATACCACCAGGAAATGCTTAAGGCGCTTAAAAGCATCGCCCCGGAAATCAAAGAAATTAAATACCAACTTGGCGGGCTCCCGATTATAACCACCAAAACCGTAGGGAGCAGTACGGCTGTAACCGACAGGTCGAGCCACACCCTGGCTGCTCAAACACACAAAGGATCTTACCAGTTCAATTCCGGGCTTAACCCCAAATATACTTTGGACACCTTTGTGATTGGCAAAAACAGTGAACTGGCGCACGCCGCCTGCTTGGCTGTGGTTAAAAACCCGGGCTCCCAGTATAATCCTTTATTTCTTTACGGGGGTGTGGGTTTGGGAAAAACCCATTTAATGCAAGCTGTTGGTTGTGAACTCCTTAAGAACAATTCAAAAAAAGTACTCTATGTGACCAGTGAAAAGTTTACTAATGATTATATTAACTCTATTGGCAAAAAAACCACTGGCGATTTTAAAAAATATTACCGCACGGTAGACGCTTTGCTTGTTGATGACATTCAGTTTTTGGCCGGAAAAGAAGGAACCCAGGAAGAATTTTTCCACACTTTTAACGAATTACGGGACAATGGCAGACAAATTATTATTACCTCCGACCGGCCGCCGAAAGAAATCCCCGCTATAGAACAAAGGCTTGTCTCCCGTTTTGAGTGGGGGATGGTGGCGGACATCCAGCCACCAGACTTAGAAACCAGAATGGCCATACTGCGGACAAAAATGGAAAAACGTGGTGTGGTAATAAGTGAGGAAATTCTTTTCTATATTGCGGAAAGTATCCAAAACAACGTCCGTGAATTGGAAGGGGCCTTAAACCGTCTTGCGGTTTACCAACAAATGGAAAACAAAGCTTTGTTTTTGGAACAGGCAAAAAGCATCCTTGCCAGTATAATAAGCACTAAAAAAAGGGTGTCCTCCCCAAAGAAAATTTCTGAAGTTGTCGCTTCTTTTTACAATATAACTTTCGATGATTTGATGAAACAGTCAAGAAAAAAGGAGTTTGTCAAACCGCGGCAAATTGCTATGTATTTAATTAGAAAGGAGTTGGATAATTCTTTTCCGTCAATAGGGGATTTTTTTGGTGGTAGAGACCACACTACTGTAATGCACGCGGTGGAAAAAATAGGAAAATCTCTTAAGGAACAAGAAAGTTTTAAACAAGAGGTGGATTTAATTCTTGATAAGTTGTTTATTTAGTTGTTTATTTCTTGTTGGTTTTTTTAAAAAACTTTCCCACCCCAAATCACTAAATCCAAACTCACCTAATTATCCCCATAATCCCAACACCTTAACTAATTAAAAATCTTTAAAAAACCCCACCAAACCCCACCAAACCCACCCCATCCACAAACTAACAAGCATTATTATAATTAGATATATATTATTATTTAATAATTAGATAAATAAAAAGTATGAAAGTTATATGCACCCAAGAAAATTTAAAATTTGGCCTACTCACAGTAGGAAGAATAATATCTTCTAACAACACCCTACCCATATTAAACAATATTTTATTAAAAACAGAAAACGGTTTACTTAATATTTCCTCTACTAACCTAGAAGTTGCCATCACAACCCACATACGTTGTAAAATAGAAGAAGAAGGAGAAACAACCGTGCTGGCAAAAACAATCACTGAATTAGTAAACAACCTACCAAATAAAAATATAACCTTAGAGACCCAAAACAACGAACTAAAAATAGAGGCGGAAAATTACCACACCAACATTAAAACCCTATCTTCCGAAGAGTTTCCTTTAATTCCAAATATAGAAAAACAAAACAGCTTGAACCTAAATTCTCAAGAGTTAAAAACAGCAGCCGACCAAGTAGTTTACGCCGCATCAAAAAACCAAACCCAACCAGAGTTATCGGGGGTTTTGTTTAGGGTGGAAGGAAAAATAATAAAAATAGTGGCCACAGACCGCTACAGGCTGGCAGAAAAAACCTTCAACATAAACCAAGAAAACACCACAACGCATGATTTAATTGTTCCCAGCAAGACAATACTTGAACTTTCCAGAATAATCGGGAACAATAAAGGCAAAATAGAGATGGTTATAAACGAGACCCAAATCTCTTTTGAAATTGAAGGAACAAGAATTATCAGTCGTTTGGTAGAAGGGCAATACCCGGACTACCAACAAATTATCCCTGCCAGTTTTCTAACCACCATTACTACAAAAAAACAAGCATTGGTTAATGCGCTTCGGGCGTCGGGGATATTCAGCCAAAACAGCAATAGTATAAGGTTGGAATATAATCTGGATGAGCAGAAATTAACCTTATCTTCAGAATCACAGGAATTAGGAAAGAGTGTGGTGGATCTAGAATCAAAAATTGAGGGTGGAAGCGGGTTAATTTTACTAAACAATCACTATATGCTTGACTGTCTGGCCAACATAGACGCCGAGGAAGTACTAATTAAAATTGTTGATGATAGTTCCCCGAGTCTTATTACCCCCAAAGGGAGAAATGATTACATTTATTTGGTAATGCCGATTAAGGCCTGAACATAACCCGAACCATCCCCGAGTAAACCAATCCAAATAATTCAAAAAAGGATATTTGGGGCATTCGGATACAAACCCAGGGCACCGGGGTTATATTTATGAGAATAAAAAGAATTCAAATAAAAAATTTTAGAAATTACCCGTATCTAGATATACAAATTAATAACAATATTATTGTGCTCACCGGCCCAAACGCCGTGGGAAAAACCAATCTTTTGGAGTCGGTTTATTTTGCTTCTTTGTTTAAGTCTTTTAGGGACGATACCCAATTTATTTTTTTGAAGGACCAAAAAAGCCTAGAGATTAAAATAACGGTGGAAAAAGGGGGGGAGAGCCATGTTTTGGAAGCGTTTCTGGAAAAGAGGGAAAAAATTTACGCGAGTTTCCAAATTGACGGGGTCAAGAAAAAACGCAAAGAAACTCAGGGGTTTATGAGTGTGGTGATTTTTGACCCAACGGACGTGGATATGTTCAATAAACAACCGGAACACAGAAGGAAGTATTTAAACATGGTGCTGTCGCAAAAAAGTCCGGAGTATTTAGAAGCCCTTGGAAATTATAAAAAAGTATTGGTAAGGAAAAACAGGTTGCTGCAAGATCTAAAAACAAGCAGGGGGAAAGAGGAAGATCTAAAACCATGGAACGAGCAATTGGTAAATGTTGGAAGCCGGATTATTTTGGAAAGGAAGAAATTCGTAAGCTTTTTAAATAACGGAATTGCGGAGATCTATACCACAATTTCCGGGTTTCACCGGCCGGTGGAGGTATTTTACAAAAGCATCGAAGGGGAAACAGAAGAGGAGATCAAGAAGAATTTTGAGGCAAAGCTTGAAAAAGCGCAGGTTAAAGAAAAAGCGCTTGGGACTAGCCTTGTAGGCCCCCACAGGGACGACTTTTTCCTGCAGAGTGACGGGTTATTTTTGGCACCCTTTTCCTCAAGGGGGGAGCTTAGAAGCCAGGTTTTGGCACTCAAGATTTTGGAGTTGGAGTATTTAAGTAAAAAGGAAGAAAAGCCAATCTTGCTTTTAGACGATGTCCTCTCTGAGTTGGATGAAACCAGAAGAGCCTTTCTTTTAAAATATTTACAGGGGAAATTTCAAACATTTATTACTACTACATACCCTTTAGAGATGTCGGCTCAGCATATTACTTTAACGCCGGCAGCCATCCAAGAAGTGGAGTAAAAAATCATGAAAACCAAAATAAGGACGAAACAAAAAAAGGGAGGCTTTAATAAAATTGACTATTTATTAAAAACCTCTGCCAAGCAATACCGGTTGGAGCCGGCATTTTATAAATATCAGGTCACAAAGTACTGGGATCAGGTTTTGGAAAGTGTTGTAGGGGAAACCGGTAAGGGACAAACTAAAATTATAGATTTTAAAAAAGGTGTGCTTGTAGTCGCCTGTTTAAGCCAGAGGTTGGCATATCAGATAAAAGTACTGGCCGGAAGGATAATTTACGCGCTGAATAATTTAATTGGAAAACTGGCAATAAAAGCTATTCAGGTGGAATACTAGATAATTTAAGATTAAATGATTTAAAGATTTAAGATTTGTGTAGTACTTTCTATCTGAAGAAAATCTCCAAATAGGGAAACAAACAGAAATTGCCGGAAGCGAATTCCGGCATTTAGTTTCAAGGTGGGTTAAAGAAGGAGAACAATTTAATTTCCAAGGGCCGGACGAGAACAGGTTTGAACAAATCTCAAAACAGGCGTAAAATGGGGTTAAAATAATAGACTTAAACAGGTTACTGGGGCAGATTTTTAAAGCCTTATTTAAAAATCCGTCTTGGATGCCTGTAGGGTCCGGGGAGTCCCGTAAAGGGGCTTATTTCAGCAACAAGGGGGGCTTATGAGTAAGCCAACCACCAGTAAGCCACCGTCAAGGAGAAGCAACTCAAACCTTCCCAAGCCCAAGCCGATCATCAAGGTGAGGATTGGCAAGGGCAGTTGCGCGATCTGCGACTAGTGGCTCCAGCCTGGGGAGCGGGGCCTGCATAGCCCTTAGCTCCCCTTAACATCCTTTTAGAGACGAGGCCAGCCATGACAGAGTGCCACGAAGAAGCAGAAGGACTAAGAGTAGAGACTGACAAGGCGATTTACGAAATCATTTTTGGGCAGGTCCAGATTGAAATAACGGGCCGCTGCAACATGGGTTGCCAGCACTGCCGGGCTGCCTTTGATCTTAAAAAGGATATGCCCCTTTCGGAAATCGTCAAAATTATTCAATTCGCCCGC
Source organism: uncultured Candidatus Saccharibacteria bacterium (assembly GCA_964561655.1). Taxonomy (GTDB): domain Bacteria; phylum Patescibacteriota; class Doudnabacteria; order UBA920; family UBA920; genus CAZLQG01. Next base: position 16,334 of record CAZLQG010000007.1, read on the forward strand.
CAGTATAGCCCGAACTACAAAGAGATTCTGCTTTCGGGCGGCGAACCGCTGTTGCACCGGCAGTTTCCCGAGGTGCTTAGGGCGGTTAGGGAAAACGGCGGCGACTTCGTCACATTGACCACAAACGGTTCACTGCTTGACGAAGGTCACATGCGTTTGTTCGAAGAGCTCCGTTTTCAGCGGCTCATCCTTTCCGTCAGTCTGGACAGTTTGGTGCCGGAAGACCACGACCAGTTTCGCCGCTTTCCCGGCGCGTACGAGAAAGCCTTAAGGGCTATACGGCTAATCGGCGGTTCCAACATCCCCGGAGTACTCGCTTCCGTACGCGTGACTCTGCGTCCTCCTCAGATTGATCACATGCAGGGCTTTGCCGAACTTGCGTACCAAGCCGGCTGCCAGCGAGTGAGTTTTTCCAGCATTCATCCCGCCGGCCGTTCCTTGGAGCATTCAGAGTTCTGGATGACGGTTGGGCAGAAACGCCGCTTCTTGGAGACCATCTACGAGCTCAAGAAGCAGTTTCCGGAGAGCTTTCAGGTCAGCACCAATGACCCGTTGAAATGCCTGGTTCGCGGTTTCAGCGACATGGGCGGCGAGGGCGAGATTGTCTTCGACGGATGCCCGGCCGCGGCCGTGACCTTCAATGTCTTCGCCAACGGAGACATGACTCCCTGCGCGCTCATGAACCTGCCGATCATGAACGTCTTTCCTTTGAGCGTTAAGCAGATTGCTGCGCGCTACCGAAGGAGCAGGATCGTCAAGAACATGCTCGACATGAACCTTAAGGGTAAGTGCGGGCGGTGTGACAAGAAGTACCAGTGCGGTGGTTGCCGGGCAAGGGCGCTGGGACGTACGGGTGATTACCTGGCGGAAGACCCGGACTGTTGGCTTAACATTTGAAATCGGTGAGACAGGGCTTAAAACCCTGATTCAACCCGGGCCGGCGGCGCGCGCGAAGCGTTCCGTCGGCTTTTTCAATGGTTTGAACAAATCCCAAAATAAGCATAAAATGGAATTACGTAATTAAATACGTAATTCAAAAGATTATGGGAGTAAGGAAACAAAGCGAAAAGAATATTAGGAAACTAACCAAGGTAGGCGGGAAGACCTTGGTGGTTAGCTTGCCGATAGAGGTTATAAGGGAATTGGGGTGGAAGGAGAAGCAGAAGCTGATAGTTAAACGCATTCATGGCGGTGTCACCATCCGCGATTGGAGAAATAGTTCCAAAAGCAAAAAATAAGTTAATTTTTTATGAAAAATTTACAAAATAGGACATTATTTTTTGGGGATAATTTGGATATTTTGCGAGAAAAAATACCCGATGACACTTTTGATTTAATATATCTAGACCCGCCATTTAATTCCAATCGTAACTATAATGTAATTTTCAAAGAGGGCTTGTAGAATGACCCTGCGCAGGTTCACGCGTTTGAAGATAGTTGGCATTGGACTCACGAATCCAAAAAAGGCGTTTTATGGGTCGAAAAAAATATCAAATTTGAATTAGATGTGTGACCCGACAAGCAAAGAAATTAGGAAAAGTCTAGCGCGAAGAGGCAGGAAATAGAAATTAAAAAAAGCAGAGAAAAAGATATTAATACAATTTTAAAACCCTGCCGGGTGGCAGGGTTTTAAAATATCTTTTTTATTTTTTTGAGTTTCCTAATTCTTTTGACTAAGTCGCTGGAGCTTTGAAGTTTCTTCCCGCCGACGTTAAAGATCATTTTGATACCAAAGCGTTCGCAGGTCTTAATATCTTTATAAAGCGTGGATTTAGAGTTGGCCGCGTTTACTTCATTTCTGTCTCCACCATTGGCAAAAATGTCAGGCTTGATTTTGGCAAGCTCTTTGCTTACCGACATGTCTTTGGGGTTTTTAGAGTGACTAGTAATAACCACTTTATCCACCCACCTAATGGCGCTTAAAACCGCGGCGCGTTCTTTTTGGTTCATAAAGGCAAAGCCTTTTTTCCTTTTGAGCCAATTATCGTTATTTAAAATAATAATCAGCCTGCCGCCCAAGGCCCGGGCGGCTTTTATTAACCTAATATGGCCGATGTGAATAGGATCAAACCCTCCAGAGATAGCCACTGTTTTTTGTTTATGCATGGATATGATTGCTTTTAGGAAGTTTTTCGTAAATGTCCAAAATTAAGCGGTTGATGGCTCCGGGGTCGGGTACGTTGTCAAACTCGAACCTTTCTTTGCTCGCCGCGGTTTGCACGTAGACCATTCCATAATTAAAAAGGTTTCCTAAGATTCCGTTGGTTTCGCTGGTAATGTCTTCAATATTGGAAATATGCAGTTCGGAAACGGTGTGGGAAAAGAGCCCGACTTGGTCAATGTCCACTATCCGTCTGTCCGTGATAATTTGCACGTTAAGGTAATAGAAAACCCAGATCAAAAATAAAGAAAGCACCAAGAACAAGGTGTATATTTGGGTAAACAGCCTGATAATTTCCCCGGTTCGGTTTTCCAAAAGCAAGGGGAAATTATTTTTTACCGTAGAATTAAAAACCATCAGCGCAATCACAAACAACAGCCACATTAAAAGCTTTAAAATCAGCCGTACCCAGTGTGCCCTTACCACTAGGTACACGCGTTCGTCGTCAAGTTGGCTGGGGAAAAGTTTTTTCATAAAAGATTTTGTAGGTTATTATGCGATTGGGTTAAAATCGTCAAAAAGAACACAATATAGATTGCGCTTACAAAAAGGGCCAGAATTTTTGATTCGCCGTAACGGTTTAAAATATAGACGCCAAACAAAGAAAAAAAGACCATAATACCGACTATTATATAATAGACTCCGCCGATGATGATATTGGGAAAATTAGTTAAATTCATAACTTTGGAAAATCACAAATTCCAAATAACAAATTTTAAAGTATCTTTTGTTGGCCTGCAGAGGGAGGAGTAAGACCTAAATGTTTGTAAGCTTTTTCCGTGGCTTGCCGGCCTTTGGGAGTTTTGGTAATAAGGCCTAGGCGGATTAAAAACGGTTCGTGGATGTCAGTAATTGTGTCCTCTTCTTCGCCGGTGGCCGCGGCCAGGGTACTAAGTCCCACGGGCCGGCCGGAGAATTTGTTTACAAGTGCGTCTAAAATTCTCATGTCGTTTTTATCCAGGCCGAGCTCGTCTATTTCTAAAAGGGCCAAAGCTTCCTGCGCTACTTCTTTGGTAATTGTATCATGGCCATGTACTTGGGCAAAGTCGCGTACGCGTTTTAAAAGCCGGTTGGCAATGCGCGGGGTAAACCGGCTGCGCGCCGCAAGTTTTGCGCAGGCTTTGGCGTTAATCTCAGCCCTTAAAATTTTACTACTTCTTAAAATAATTTTTTCCAAGTCTGTCTCTGGATAATAATCCAGGCGGTAGGTGGCGCCAAAGCGGTCTCTAAGGGGGGAAGAAATAAGCCCAATGCGCGTGGTGGCGCCGATGAGCGTAAATTTTGGCAAATCCATCCTAATACTCCTTGCGCCCGGGCCCTTGCCCAAGACTATGTCCAAAACAAAATCTTCCATGACTGGGTATAAAATTTCTTCCACGGGCTTATTTAGGCGGTGGATTTCATCTATAAACAGCACATCGCCTTGGTTTAAATTAGTAAGGATAGAAGCTAAATCGCCGGCCCGTTCAATCGCCGGCCCGGAAGTGACTTTGATATTCACTCCCAAATCTTTTGCCACAATAAAGGCCAGTGTGGTTTTGCCCAGACCTGGCGGGCCGTAAAACAACAGGTGTTCTAGGATCTCTTTTCTTTTTTTTGCGGCGCCGATAATAATATTTAGATTTTTTTTGATAGTGGCCTGGCCAATGTATTCGGAAAAATCGTCGGGTCTTAAGCTTTGCTCCAGCCCGCGGTCTTCTTCCGAAACACTTTCCGCGTTTAAAGGAGAGAGGTCTTCTTTTTGGGAATTGATCATTAAAGTAGAAAAATTATTGCTTAGTTAACCGCCGGCTCTTGCGAGGCGGTTGTAGTGGCCGCCGGCACGAATTCCTCCTGTTTATGGAATAACGCCGGAGAAAGATAAACTGATTTAAATGTATCTACCGTGGTGGTGCCGTTTTTGAAGACTTCCCTAATCCAATACGCTTTCATGGAACCGTCGCTTTTCCGGTCATACTGTACGGGGTTGTTTATGGTAATTACGCGGGCGTCTTTAGTACCATAAAAGGCGAATACTAAATAGTTAGTGTCTTTTATAAAGGGCCAGACTAGCAAATATGCGGGCGTATCGTTGACGAATTTTAAATCAATAACCCCGGGGTAAATTGTGGCGTCCGTGCCTTGAGGGGAATAATATTGGACAGCATAGGAATGATTTTTTCTTTCCGTAATTGGCAGGCCAGCGTTTACCGCGGCACGAAAAGTAGTAGAAGAAATTTGGCAAAGTCCGCCGCCTAATTCCGGCACCGTGCCGTCGCTTTTGATTACCAGCTCCGGCAGAAATCCCGCTTCTTTTTCCACCGGGCCCAAAAATTCGTTGAAGCTGAATTCTTCCCCGGGCGCTAAAATTACGCCTTTCATTTTTTCCGCTCCGACTTTAATGTTGTGGCGGCGGTTTTGGGGGCTTCCTGAGAAGTTGGAGACACCTTCGGCGACAAGTTCGTTAATGCCTAAGTTATTGGTTTCAGCCAGAGTATGTTTGGGCTTGAGTTCGTAAACTATTAAAGAACTGGTGGCGTTTGAACTTTCTAAATTATTTAAAGCTTCCAAAGCAGATTGATATACATCCAACAACCTTCCGTTTTTTGGCGGAACAAACTCGACAACCCGGCTGTTTTCTATCATAAGTTTTGGCTCGTCAGGCTGGCTATTAAGCTTTTCCGAATAAGAGCCGATTAGTTTGTAAATTTTGTCCGGCCGGTAGGTAAAAGACTTGGCTTTTTTGGATACGGCACTAACGGTTTTCCCAAAGGCGGGAAAAAGAAGGTCATCCAAATTCACAGCATAATTTTCTACTATGCGGTCTAAACTGTAAACCACCGGACCCTTAAAGATTTCCAGCTCGTTTTCGCTGAGTTCAAATATTTCTTCATTGTAAACCAGCGTAAAACTTGCCGCTCCGGTAGCCTTAGGCCACAGCAGAAAAAGAATAAATATAACGGAGATTGCAGCAAAGGTTTTCATTATTGATGTCTGAAATAAAAATAGAAGGTGTTCTTAGGCAAATGCCGTCTTATTTTGTCGGCCCATTCAATCACGGTGATGTGGTTTTTGGTTTGCCAAATTTCTTTCAATCCTAAAAGTTCGGTTTCTTTAAATTTTTTTGTCCGGTATAAATCCAGGTGAAAAAGCTCGGCCTTTTTTTGGTTTTTCAGCCTTACAGGAAAGCTTTGCATGATTATAAAGCTGGGGCTTAAAACCGGCTGTTTAACTTTTAAGGATTTGGCCAGCGCTTTAGTAAAAGTAGTTTTGCCGCTGCCCAAAGGGCCGACAAGCGCCAAAATTTCACCGCCTTTGAGTTTTGTCGCGATATCTTTGCCTAAATTTTTTGCTTGTTTGAGGGTGATTTTAAAGGCCTTTTTCATTAGTAATATTTTAACTGGATTGACGGATTAAGTAAAATTGAGTATATTGATAAATCACACTTTTATGGATTCCAATATTTCCCAGCAGATTTTTGAGACCATAAACCGGTCCCAGAAAATATTAATCACTTTACCCCAAACCCCAAGCGCGGATGCGGTTGCGGGCGGTTTGGCGCTGTTTTTATTTTTAGAAAGGCTTGAAAAGGATGTTGAGATTGTTGCACCCACTTTGCCTGCAGAAAACATCAAATTTTTGCCTGGGATTGAAAAAATTAAAAATCAGTTGCCCGGCGGTAGGAGTTTGGTAATTAGAGTGGATGCGTCCAAGAAAAAGCTCGGAGAAATCAGCTACCAAAAAAGCGAAAACCACGTGGAGATTTTTATAAAAGCCAAAGGCGAAGACTTGTTCAATGAGCACGACATAGAGTTGTCTACGGATAAGTTTCCGGTGGATTTAATTATTGCGGTGGGTGCCAAGTCTTTGGACAGTTTTGGCAAGCTTTTTGAAGACAACGCCGGCTTGTTTTTTGAAACGCCCAAAATTAACATTGACAGCCAGCCTAGCAACGAATATTACGGCAGTGTTAATTTGGTTGATTTAAGCGCAACCGGCGTTTCCGAAGTTGTTTCAGGTTTGCTTGAAGAGTTTGAAACCGAAATGATTGACGAAGACATTGCTACTTGCCTTTTGACGGGTATTATTACCCAAACTAATAGTTTTCAGCACGTTTTAACTACGCCTAAGGCCTTTGAGAAGGCCTCACAGCTGATTAGCCTAGGAGGTAGACAGCAGGAAATAATCAGGCATGTTTATAAAACTAAATCGCTTTCACAGCTCCGGCTTTGGGGCAAGGCCCTGGCAAAACTCAAGGCCGACGAAGAAAGGTCTTTGGTTTACTCGGTTCTTACTGAGCAGGATTTTAAAGAAACCGGGGCCAAGGAACCAGACGCGGTCTTAGTCCTAAAAGACCTGCTTGACGCTATGTCTTTTTATAAGCTGGTTGCTATTATTGCCAGTCCGGCCGCAGGCAAAACGAATTTGTTTTTAGCTGTCCATCCCGAAATCCAAGAATCCCAACTGCTTGAGCAGCTTGGCGGAGAAGTGAAATACATGGATTTTAATTTTGGGCAACATAAAGTCATGACAGCTGAGTTTGAATCCGCCCTGCCTGCAGATTTGGAGAAGAAGCTTTTAGGGATTAAAAGAAACCAAGCGTAAAAATCTCTATAAAACACAAATAGAGTGACCGCAAAAAGCGGCCTTTTTTTATTGCTAAATTTACAAAACCGATGATATAATAAATCCAGCACTTTCCAGATTTTCTTGCTTTTTATTAGGATGCGATATTTTCATTAAGATTAGGTTAACCTGGGGGAAAAAGTGCTGGATAAATTTGACAAAGTTTTTCTAAAAGAAACAAAAATTATGAGCTCCAACCCATTCCAAAAGGACCCAGAAGACTTTAAGAGGAATCTGGATGATTTTAACCGGCAGCTTCAGGAAAGCGAAACCAAAGCCCAGGCAGCCAGCCTTAACTTGCCATACATTGACCTTAAAGGGTTTCCCGTAGATTTAAATGTTTTGGGGATGCTGACCAAAGAAGAAGCCCTAGAAACCGGCGCCGTGTTTTTTTATAAGGAAAAAAAGGATCTGCGGGTAGGAGCGGTAGATCCTAACAATCCCGCCTTAAAGCAGATCCTCGCAGAATTTTCAAAAAAGAACAAGGTTTCTCTGTATTTGATTTCCAAAAGAAGTTTTGAAGAAACCTTAAGGTTTTACAGCAAAGTTCTGCGTTCTAAAGAGAGGGCCGATGAAACTATTCGGATACAGAGCGAACGTAATTTTACAGGGGACCTGAAGAGTTTGAAAAGCGAAACAGAGCAAACAAAAAAGAACATCAGCGAGATTTTTGAAACCGTGTTTGGCGCGGCAATGTCTATGAATGCTTCCGACATCCATTTGGAGCCGGAAGAACATTTTGTAAAGCTTCGTTTCCGCATTGACGGCGTATTGCAGGACGTTTTGCATTTAAGTCTGGATTTGAGGAAGCGCCTTATTAGTCGCATTAAAATTTTATCCAAGCTTAAACTCAATGTGGAAAGCGAGGCGCAGGACGGACGTTTAACGTTTTTTTATTTAAAAAGCCCGGTCGACGTGCGCGTTTCGGTTTTGCCTTCGGCTTACGGAGAGGAAGTGGTAATGAGGCTTTTGGGTACAGGCGCGGTAAGTTTAAAACTGGAAGCTTTGGGTTTTAGGCCGGAAGTGCTTAAGACTTTGCACGAAGAGTTGTATCAGCCCAACGGCATGATAATTATCACCGGCCCTACCGGCAGCGGCAAAACTACAAGCTTGTATTCATTCATTAGTGAGCTTAACAAACCGGGGGTAAAAATTATTACTTTGGAGGACCCGGTGGAATATAAGTTGGAAGGCATTGTGCAGACGCCCATAGACTACACTCATGATTTTTCTTTTGCCAAAGCCCTGCGCGCGGTACTGCGCCAGGATCCGGATATTGTGATGGTGGGGGAAATCCGCGACCAGGAAACCGCGGAGACCGCCATGCAGGCCGCGCTTACCGGACATTTGGTTTTGTCTACTTTGCACACTAACGATGCGGCAGGAGCGATTCCGCGCCTTTTGAATATGGGCATCAAGCCGTTTATTATGGCACCGGCTTTATCCGCGGTAATGGCGCAAAGGCTGGTAAGGCGCCTTTGCCAAAATTGCAAAAAGAAGGCTGCGATTTCGCCTGTGGTCATGGAAAAAATCGTTTATATTCTTGGCCAGCTTCCTAAGGACAGGCAGCCAAAAAATTTAAAAAATTTACAATTCTACCATTCACAACGGTGCGATAAATGCCATCATCTTGGCTACAAGGGTAGGGTCGGCATTTATGAATTGTTTATGGTGGATGAATCTATTCAAGAATTAATGGCTAAGGAGAACGCTTCCATTTTGGATTTCAAAAAAACGGCAAAGAAGCAAGGTATGGTAACTATGGTTCAGGACGGGTTGCTCAAAGCTTTGCAAGGCATTACAGACGTGGAAGAAGTCTTCCGGGTCGCGGGGGAAGGGTAATCTTTAGTTTATAAAGTTTTAAAGTAGAAAGTTTATAAAGTAAAAACCGCATAAAAAAGCGGTTTTTTAATGGTTATTATTGACAAAATGGCAAAAAAAGCGTATAATTATAGGTTAATCTGCGCAAAGTGTGCGGGTTAATCGGTTTGTTTTTATTTATAAAGACAACCGTCCCGGACTTGATCCGGGATCTATTTTTCTAGGTCTTTAACAACATATATTTAGGAGGAAAATTTAAGGAGAAGAAAATTCCTTGGGCAAGGCGGCTTTTGTTAACTTATAACGACTAATTGGTAATTGTTAACAGGCTCGCCCTGCCCAAGGAGAGTAACTCGAGGACTCTTCATTGTGGCAAATTTGAAAACAAGGAAATGGTACCATGAGAAGCTTGATTAGTTTCGTGATTCTTGCGCTGGCCTTCGCTGGCGTAACCTTTGGACAGGACAGGATGACGGCGCAGCAGTTCTACGAGCGTTGCGGGGATGCCTGCAACCCGGTTCAGCCCGGTGTCAGCAAGAGCCGCGTCCACGCGGCTTCATCCAGTTTTGGGCCCGCCAACATTCTCATCACCGCGCGCACCGCCGACGCCCAAGAGGAGGATACGTACTTTTACCTCCGAACTTCTACGGGCGAATTTGCCAGGCGAGGCGAGGAGGTTAAGTTGTATCTCGATATCGTTAAGGCCCATGATCAGCCGGTCAGCATCTATGGCCGGCGAGCGAAGCTCAACGAACAAGGGAATTGGGAGTCATTTAACTATTTCTCTGCGGAAGCAGGGGACGGCGGTTGGCTTCCTAACCTGCATCTGGGCCAGTCGCCAGTTCTTGCTTTTTCCGGGAAGGTTTCTGGAGAACAGCAGGTCGGCGACGGCTACGACTTCGATGTCCTAGTTGTGGATGCACAAACCGGAACGCTATTACAACAAGCGTTCACCGGTTATTCGGTCGTCGTTAACAGGAACGTTTATGGTCGTGGGTACAATTATCTTGATCGTGCGTTCTTGGTCCCCCAGAATAATGGGGCCTATGTCGTGCTTGATGGTTCCATCCCGACCTGGAGCCCACTGGCGATTGAATTCGTGTCCCCAGACCAGTTCGGTGTCAGCGTACCGATTCCGGTTCTGGCGCAGGCGGCCAACATCCCTTCCAATATCAAGCAGTTGCAGGTGAACTTTGGCGTTTTCAACGCCGCAACTTCGGCAGTGGACGTTGTGATGGCAGTCAAGGTCACCCGGCGTCATTACACATTGCCGAAGGCGTTCGTCGTTGGAGGGTTATGATGGCCAGCAAGAAGACAAAGTTTTTTCTGTTTTTAGACAACCTTCTCGACATTCCGATTAAGGTTGTCGGCAGTATCGTGTGTTTCTGCGAGGAACATCCGTTCCTCGTCGGCTTCGGTCTCGGCACCACCTTCGGTGTGGCTTCTATCTACCTCATCATGCGCTGACCTTCGGCGCATTCCTTCTCCTCCATGCAACTCAAGCCCCGAAGTTTTCGGGCAGTCGCGGACGTTCTCACCCAGCTGGGTAGAGCGTTCGCGGCTTTTTTGTTTGTCTTAGTTTGTCCTTTTTGGGGAAAAGGATATAATTGAAGTGAAAGGTTTAGCAATTAAAATATAAAAAAATGAAAAAGCTATTATCATCCCTGTTGGCAGTAGCAATGGCGGCTTTTATATTGCCGCAAGCACCCACGGTTAGTGCCACAACTTTACAAATAACCACCACCAGCTTGCCCGAGGCAACCGTAGGACAGGTCTATTCCCAGCAGCTGCAAGCCAGCGGCGGAACCTCCCCATATACCTGGGAGACCGTTTCCACCACCTACCCCAGCGCCTGTTGCGTTTTAGGCTTAAGCGGCACAAGCGGATTATTTAATACACAAAGCACTTCGATAGTCCTAAACCCTGCCGGGACTTATTCCTGGGTAATTAAAGTTACAGACGCGGTTGGCGCTACCGCAACCAAGACTTTAAGCTTAGTAGTTAAAAGTGCTCCCCAGGCCTATTTGATAGTGAGCAGTTCCTTTGTCCAATATAATTATACAAAAGGGGACCCTCTTCCTCAGTCCCCGGGGGTCACTATTTCCAATAACTCCACCACGGAAACAATTAACTATACAATCTCCGTTCCTAATCAACCCTCATGGTTAAACGTAGGCTACGCTACTGATGTGTTGACTTTAACTCCGTTAAATACAGCCGGAGTGGGTGTTGGAGTTGATCCTACCGGACTTGATGCCGGGACATATACTACGACAATTTATTTTACCGGCAACTTTTCCAATTCCCCAGCCAGTATTGAAGTAACTTTGAATGTTTTAAACAGCGGTTCATCGGCCCCGCAGATAACCACCACCAGTTTGCCGGACGCTACTGCAGGGCAAGCTTATTCCACAACAATTCAGGTCAGCGGCGGAACCTCCCCATATACCTGGGAGACCGTTTCCACCACCTACCCCAGCGCCTGTTGTGTATTGGGTTTGAACGGTAACGATGGGCCAATTAGCGTTCCTTACATTACTTTCAATACCCAGAGCAGTGCTATGGTTTTAAGCACTAACATTGGCACTTATTCCTGGGTAATTAAAGTAACGGATGCAAACGGCTCTACGGCTACAAAGACGTTGAGCTTGAAAATTAAATCTGCGCAAAGCCAAAGCCCGTCGATTACTATTACTACGAACAGTTTGCCGGCAGCGACAGTGGGACAGCCGTATTCTGCCGTTATTAATTTTACTAAAACTACGAACTATGCTTTGAACGCGACAATTTCCGGCCAGCCAGACGGGATAGGTTGGCAGGGCGTTTCCGGACCAAACGCTAATGTGGGAATTATTTTTAATAATACTACTATATCGGGTACTCCGACCCAAGCCGGAACTTACACGGTAAGACTTACTCTAACCGACCAATATAACCCACCGGTGTCAAAAGATTTTGTTTTAGTTGTTAACCCTGCAGCAACCGCTCCTTCGACTGGCGGAATAAATTTGCCGGATGGAACAGTTTTAAAAATTCCCGGCGACCCGACAGTATATTTAATTTCAGGGGGAAAAATTAAGCCTTTTACTTCCGCTAATGAATTTTTGGGGCAAGGCTATAAATGGTCCGATGTCCAGGAAGTAGACTCCAGCCAGGTCGCGAATGTTCCCTTAAGCGGAGGCGACACACCCAGCTTTTACCCTTATCCTTCGGGCAGTTTGATAAACGATAATGGCACTATCTATTTTATTAGCGGTCATACTAAAGTTCCTTTTACCAACTGGCAGGCCTTTGACGGCCTAGGGTATTTGTTAAAAAATGTTGTTGCGGGTGATTTGACCAATTATGTAAGGGCCACCAACTATTTAATAACTACGGCAAACGCCACGCATCCCTGGGGCAGTTGGGTGATTCATAACGGTACGGTTTATTATTCTTCGCAGGACGGCCTTATAGGCGTGCCGAGCGCGCAAGTCTTTACTTCCAACGGCGGCAATTGGAATTTGCTGGTAAAAGCAAATTCATATGATGTTGAAGTTTTAAACGCCAATCCCAATCTTCCTGTGTTGGAATTGAATGACCCTAGAGTATATTCTGCTTCGGCACAATAGTTAGAGTTACATAAAAAATTACAAAATCGCCAAGTAGCTCAGGGAAGCAAATGGCGGTTTTGTTTTGTCTAAGTTTTTAAACTATAATAAATACATGGCAAAAAGACTTAAATACATGCTTATAGACGGCAACGCGCTTATTCACCGCGGGTTTCATGCCATTCCGAATTTAACCAACAAAAAAGGCGAGCCTACGGGCGCGGTTTATGGCTTTACCACGACTTTGCTTAAAGCCATTAAGGACATAAAACCAACGCACATAGCCTGCGCGTTTGATTTAGAAGGCCCGACTTTCAGGCATGAAAAGTACAAGGAATATAAAGCCAAGCGCGTAAAAGCTCCGCAGGAGCTTTATGACCAAATCCCGCGCGTCAAAGAAGTGGTAAGGGCTTTAGGAATTCCGATTTTTGAAAAGAAAGGCTTTGAAGCGGATGATGTTTTAGGTACCTTGTCCGTGCATATGCATAAAGCACATCCGGAAGCTGAGGTTATTATTGTGACCGGGGATTTGGATACCCTGCAGCTTGTAAACCATCAAGTAAAAGTTTACACCTTGCGAAAAGGATTAACAGACACATCTATTTATGATGAAAAAGCTGTGCGTGCAAGGTACGGGCTGAATCCGGACCAGATGATAGATTATAAAGCGCTTCGCGGGGATCCGAGCGACAACATCCCGGGGGTTGCCGGCATAGGAGAAAAAACGGCTTCGGAGTTGATTAAAGATTTTAAATCCTTGGATGGCTTGTATAAGATCATCAAGGAAGAAAAAACCGGCAAAAAAATAAAACCCAGAATTTTGGAGCTTTTGAAAAACCAGGAAAGAGAAGCCAGGGAGAGCTACGAACTTTCTAAAATTGTTTGCGACGCACCGATTGAGACGGAAATTAAGGAATATGAATTTGGCGATGCG
>CAZLQG010000008.1:0-28802 GCA_964561655.1 uncultured Candidatus Saccharibacteria bacterium
TTATCATTTGTTTTAACCTCGGCGGCTGGGAATAAATAAACTCATCGCCCCACAAAATCGCAAACGGTTCGTCGCCGATTACTTTTTGGGCGTTAAGTACCGGCGTGCCGTTGCCGTAAGAACCTTTCTGCCGGATATAAATAAAATTCGCCATCTCCGCGATTTTCCTGACCTCTTCCGCCTGTTTATGCTTCCCCGATTCCTCAAGACGCTTTTCCAGTTCAAAAGGATAATCAAAATGGTCCTCAATGCTCCTTTTATTCCAACCGGTAACAATAATAATATCTTCTATTCCTGAAGCCACCGCCTCTTCCACTACGTATTGAATGATAGGCTTGTCCACCACCGGAAGCATTTCTTTGGGCATGGCTTTGGTCGCAGGCAAAAACCTGGTGCCATAGCCAGCGGCCGGAATAATGGCTTTTCTGATTTTTTTCATGAGACTATTATACAATATTTATGGAGTGATCGCGAATATGGCAAATCCGACAAATATACAAATTTGTTTATTCGTATATTATTTTAATTCGCCTGCCCGCCATAGCCTTCTATTTTAGTTCGATAGATACTGATTATCCAATAAATTTTTAAGGCTTATTGAATAATCAATAACAGGCATAGGCAGGCGGGTATATTCGCGAATACTACTCGCTTTTCGGACGGTACTGAATCGCTTCTCCAAGATGCACGGAATTCATATTCTCCTCGCCGGCCAAATCCGCGATGGTGCGCGCGACTTTTAAAATCCTATGCAGGCTGCGGCCGGAAAAATTATACCGGCGCATAGCCTGGGACAACATCGCCTTTTGCGCTTCGCCAAGCACGCAATATTTTTTTAATTCCACCAAATCCATCTCGCTGTTGGTTTTTGCCCGGCCAAATCTTTGGCTCTGGACCTGCCTGGCCTTTTTTATTCTGGCTTTAATACTCTCTGAATTTTCCCTGTTTTGCTCCGCGGTCATTTTTTCAAACGGCAGACGGGCAACCTCCACATGCAAATCTATCCTGTCCAAAAGAGGGCCGGAAATTTTTTTCTGGTATTTAAAAATTTGCGTCTGCGTGCATTGGCAATGTTTTATTGGATCGCCAAAAAACCCGCACGGACAGGGATTTTGCGCCGCGACCAAAATAAATTTTGCCGGGAACATAAAACTGCCGCTGGCACGGGAAACGGTTACCACCCCATCCTCCAAAGGCTGGCGTAAAGCTTCCAGCACGTTTCTTGGAAATTCCGGAAACTCATCTAAAAATAAAACCCCGCGATGCGACAAAGTAACTTCTCCCGGCTTAGGTATTGTTCCTCCGCCGACCAGCGCCACATTGGATGTGGTATGGTGGGGACTGCGAACCGGACGGCTGGTTATAAAATCCGAAGTTAGTTTACCGGCCACACTATAAATTTTGGTAAGCTCCAAAGCTTCCTCTAAACTTAAATCGGGCAAAATCCCGGCCATGGCCCGTGCCAAGAGAGTTTTGCCGCTTCCCGGCGGCCCATGCAATAGCGCGTTATGCCCGCCGGCCGCGGCAATTTCCAAAGCCCGCTTGGCCAGCTCCTGTCCAGCGATATCTTTCATGTCTAAAACCGTCCGGCTGTTTTTTAGCACCTCTGAAACCTCCATAGGCGGCTGAGGCTTTAACAATTTTACTCCAAGTAAATGCTGGACAAGACTTTTTAAATTTTCCGCGGCATAAACTTGCAGCCCACCAACCAAAACCGCTTCTTTGGTGTTGGCCTTAGGGACAAACAGCTCGGTAAACCCTTCTTTTTGAGCTTTCATGGCTGTTGCCAGCACCCCGGAGACAGGCCTCAGCTTTCCGTCCAAAGACAGCTCACCTAAAAATATACTGCCGCTGGAATTAAAACTAACCTGACCCGAAGACAGCAAAATCGCCAAGGCGATAGGCAAATCAAACTGCGTGCCTAATTTTGGCAAATCAGCCGGCGCCAAATTCACCGATACTCGCGTGGAAGGATAATTGCTGCCGGAATTTTTTATTGCCGCCTTGACGCGCTCTTTTGACTCCTGCACCGTGGCATCCGGAAGGCCAACTATTACCGTAGCCGGAAGACCGTTGGAAACGTCCGCCTCCACTTCAATTAGTTGCGCTTCAAGCCCGACTATCGCCGAAGAAAAAATTTTAGCTATCATCCCAGTATATCAACATTCAATTCCAAATGCATGGCAAAAAGCATAAGAAATTTACTGATTAATACTAAAATGTTTAGATAGATTATTTTATCCATACTAATCTGGATTATGCATTTGGCAGTCCTGCACCCATATTGCCGGCTGTTGATAATTTTATTAGATTAACTTTTAATCATAATAAGGATGAAAATCTGGAAAAATTGGTACTGGGTATTGAATATTGTATTACTGGATCACGCCTTTATTTTTTATTTTAAAAATCTCACCCAAAAGCAATAATGCTACTCCTAAAATTATGTACAAATCCGCAAAATTAAACGCTCCGCTCCCAAAATAAATAAAATCTCTCACGTAACCAAGAAAGAGCCTCTCAATAAGATTGGAAAGACCTCCTGCTAAAATCATAAGCCATGAAGTTTTATCCAAAACTGCCAAACCCTGCCAAGCTCTACGAAGATAAAAAAATATCGACGTCAGAACAATAAGGTAAACGCCGTACATTAAATAAACGTTCGCCCGCAGGCTGAAAGCAAAGTCATGATTTTTATAAACATCGCCGGCAAATCCTTTGCTTATCTGGTCTATCGCGACAAGCAGTCCCAGCAAAAAAAACGCAAGCCGCCAAGAGGCTCGCTTTTTTTTTGATATCAAATCATTTGACATTTGGAATTTATTTTTGCCTTTGGGCAAAAATCTTATATTGTTTTATCCGCCCATGGCAAAACCCGAAGGCGTTTTTCGCTAATGGATTTGCCTTCATCGTCCGTGCCATAACTGCCGTCCTTAATCTTACCCAAAGCCTTGTCAATCTTTGCCAAATCTTTTTTTATTCTCATAATCAAGTTCTGATTTACTTCATCCATTTCTATTTCCTCGGCATTTTCGTCTTGACCGGAACCTAGTTCAGTATGCGAATGAAGAACAAAAAGTTCCTGCTCGAGCCGGTTCTTTTCTTCCAAAAGCCGTTTTTCCATTTCTTTTATAAATTCCCGGGACAACATATAAAAAAGTAATTTTAAGTATAAATATTATACCCCATAAATAAAAAAATTACCAATAGAAAAAGCGCCTACACGGCGCCCCAATAAAATTATTGAATGAGCGGTGTGAGGCGCTTAGTCCGAAACCTCGGATCTCTCTCCGCCCAGCTCTTTCAAGTTCGGTAATTTATCTATTGCCTAACCGGCTCATAACTGATGATTTAAGCATTTTTAGATATCCCGAGCGCGAAAGGGCTGGGCAGAAAGCGACACTTCACAGATTTCAGACCTTTCTCCCCAACTGGTGGGAAGAAGTTAAGTCTGACTTCCAATCACTAATGTCAAACTGCACTTTAGACTTCTCTTGTGGTAATTAAACTTACCTTAAAACATTTTTTGGGTTTTTGTTTGTTTGAAAGAACAAATATTGCCTGTTTAAGGGAACAAGCAACCTACATTTTTGTTTTTGTTTTACAGACAGCCTTGATTGGTGAGGCTATGACGAGAAGTTTAAAGGAAAACGAGGCTCAAAAACTAATTTAAGCACCGGTTTCCTTTGTCCAGATTGATTGATTTTTCAAAGAACTTATCCACAAATCAATTATATTTTTATCATATCAAGTATATTCCACTTTGTCAACTTTTAAACCATACTAAATGGCTTTGTGCCTTTATTTAAAAGAAAAATTTCATTTTCAACATGAAAAAAATCCTAAAAACCCGCTAAAAACCAATTGGGAAAACTTGTGGATAAGCTGTTTGTCCCGCCAATTTTAGCTAGTTTTCCGCTTCTATCGTAAAACCAGACAAATTCCTTAAGTATTCCTTAAAAACCTTAGCATATTCTTTTCCCAGCTTTAAATCATATAAATACACCTTTTCCAGTCCTTTACTGCTGAAAAACTTAATTAGCATATGAAGATTATTAAGAGCCAGCGGCAAACTAAAATCCATAAAGGGATTCTCAAAGGTTTCGGCCAGAGCTTCGTAATAAGGGTGGCTAAACTGTTCAAAGGGCAGCCGGCAAAGCACCAAAGTTTTTACCGATAAGTGCTCAACCGCATCCACATTATGCTTATTTTTTAAAAACTTTAAGATAAACTTATCTGTGGCAACAAGCAGGCTTTTTTTGTTTATCGCAAAATTTCGCAATAATTTGTTACTGCCTCCCGAAAAATTCTGCGCCATAAGCGATGCCTTTTCTTTTAGCTGTAAATAATTATTTGTATAAAATTCTCTGGCCTGTGTTAAATTCGACAAAAGCAAAACAGCAGGAAAAGCATCTTCGCTTAAAATTTCCAAAAAATCTTTTTCGACGGCAACAGCTTCAATAAATTTGCAAATTTTTCCTTTTGTAGAATCTGTCCTTATAAAACTCAGCAGATCCTTTTTATCTGAATCCGAAAATGTTTGGACGGTCTGAGTTTTCAATTGTTCCAAACCTAGCCGTTTTTTGAAGTAGTCAGTTAAGATTTTTGAGTTCAGAGAATCCATAACGGAAATCTTGCCAAAAGGCAAAAGGATCTTTTTTACCAGCGAATCAATTTTTATAGGAGAATTGTTCAAAACGCACCGGTTTTCAGAAATCTCTACCCATTTAACCCGGTTTTCCTCTGGTGTAAAAAATCTTTCTAAAGCGCCTACTGCCAATGAAATTGCGTCCGATTTTAAACTCTCGTTGAGAACCCGAAGCTTGTCCCCATAATTTTCCGCGGCTTTAATGATTTTACTGTATTGGTGTGAAGCTTCTAATTCCAAATCCACCTTCACATATTGGAAAAGTTGATTTTTGCCTAATAGGATGCCTACCACCCCAAAAAACAAGTCTGTGGCAGTAAGAGCCTCCAAAACTTGCTCTTTTAAATTGACATTACCGGCGCCGGTTTCAGGACTATAAATGCTGTAAAATGCATAAGTTAAATACCCCCAACTTACCTTAGTACTAATATTAGAACTGATTTGTTGTTCAAATTCGTTTAATCCCACAATTAAAAGAAATCTATCCTTGAAAAGTTTAACGTCCGTTCTAGAATTAAAAGTTTCATGGTCAATACAAATCACTTTAGCCTCAGTAAAATCTTTATTTCTGCCTCCAGTGACTAAATCCCTAAACTGGCCTCCAAAAAAAGACAGATTCAGGTCTAAAATAGTTTCACTCTGCCAATTCACGGTTTTCCATACCATTATCTTCAGAATAAAAAGTGCTTCTTGTTGAGAGATGTCGTCTTTTCGGGTTAACTTCTGGAACTTTTTCTCATCAAATAAAACTTTTTCACTAAAAAAGGGCTGGCATAGGCCTTCTTTCCAAAGCCTGTAAACCTGCCAGATTTTTGGTAAGGAAACAAAAAACTTTTGTCTTTTGTTTTGCAATGCCCTTAATGCTCCCGTTAAATAATCTTCATTAAACGGCAAATCATAAAGTTGGTTTGGTTTTAAATCTAATTTAAGCGCCAAAGCAACAGGCTCTTTAGAAGTAATTGATTTTTTTAGGGGAGAAAAATTTATTTCCAATAAATCTTTCCAATAGAATCCTTGGCCTTCAGCCAGCTTGAAAATGTCTTGTTTAAGTTTTGAAGGAAAGCCCTGATACACTGAAAGCAGTTTTTCTAAAAGCTTCAGCGTTGCCCTGCAGTCGGCAAGAGCGCGGTGGGCTTCTTTATGCAGGATGGAAAAGAAATGCATCAGGTTTTCCAAATTGTAGCTATGGCGCGTCGGCAAAATGAACTGCGCCAGCTGCAAAGTGTCTATGCTCTTGCCCGATATTTTAATTCCAAAACTTTCAAGAAAACGAATGTCAAATTCAATATTATGGCCAACAATAATTGCCTTGCCTAATTCCTTCTGCAAAAATTCACGGTGCTCGGAAAATTTGGGAGCACCCTCTAATTCTTCCTGCGTGATTCCGGTCAGAGCCAAAATGTTCGGGGATGCTTCCTTTGAAGGTTTAAAGACCTGCGTCCATTCTTTAATAATTTTGAAATCTTTTTTTCCTGCCTCAAAGAATACAAAACCCACTTCCAAAATTTCATCCTTCAAAGGATCAAACCCCGAGGTCTCAATATCCAAACTACAATAGGTTTGGTTTTGGTTCTCATCCATAAACTATAAAGCCTTATGCTTTCTTAAAAATAGCAAAGAAACCCCGCCGAAGAAAGCGAACAGCAGGCCGGACAAAGCCAAAGCCTGGCTTAAAGAGTAAACATCGCTCGCCCAACCAATAAACGGGCCTATTGCGGCAAATAATAATCTTGCCACTAAAGCCCTTACCGAAAGCACTGTCGCCCGAATCTCGGAAGGAACCAACCGGTTAATGTAATCTTTCAAAATCGGGACATTTAAGCCTCTTATAAAATAAAAAATTAAAATGAATACGCTCGCCCATAAAAACTTGCCCAAAAGGCTAAGAAGTATATACCCGGCAACAGTCAACAAAATTAGAATAACCAAAGATTTTCTTCTGCCAAAAAAATTTTCAACTTTATAAGCCCAATAAGAAAAGAAACCCAAAAATAAATTCAACACAGCCCAGATTGCGCCGAACAAAACAAGCGGCAGGCCCGCCTGCTTTAAAATCGGCTGGACAAACCAGGTCATAAGCAAAGTGGAGGAGCCAAGAAGCGCGCCGTAAATAATCAGCCATTTTATTTCCAGATGTTCGTGCAGGGAAAATTTCACTATCCTAATAATGGCCCGAAAATTTCCTTCCGCGTTATCCAAAAAAGATTTGCGCTTAGGCTCTCTTAAACTCATTGCAAAAGGGATGGCCAAAAAAACCGCCGCGGTTTCCAAATAAACCGGAAAGCGCAAAGAAACAACCGCGGCTAAGCCGCCCAAAATAGCAGCCAGGCCTTCTGACCACCCCTGTATTGCCGTAACGCGCCCCTCTATCTTTTTATACTCACCCTCCCTTTCCATGTCCAAGAGGCTGTCATAAAGCATGGCCGAATCGGCCCCGGAAATAAAACTTGAACCGATTCCCAGCACTATTTCGGCAATTAAAAAACCGACAAACCCAAAAGAAAAGGAATAAACCAAAAATCCTAAAAATCCAAAAATTACGCCCATGACTATGGAAGCTTTTCTGCCCACAATATCCGAAAAATACCCGGAAGGCACTTCTGTTAATACAATAATGATTGAAAAAGCCGCCTGCAAAATTAAAATCTGGCTCATGCTTAGGCCATTGTCCTGATAAAACAAAACAATAATGGGCATAGCAACCATAAACCATCTTAAAGCATGGATTATGTAAAGCTTCCGGATATTGTTTTGGATTTTTTGGTCTTTGTCTGACATAATCAATTATTTAAATTCTAACATTACAAAATCCAAACTTAAAATTTTGAAAATATGTACAAATGTAGATAAATTCAAAATCCATCTTAAAACTGAAACTTTCCTTTCGCCAACGGATGAAAGGAAAGTTTCTTTAGGATTTTTAAAATGGCTATACTTTGTCTTCAACCGGCTCTTTTGCCTTATTCGGCAAAGCTTCGCCACTTTTTACCTTGTCTCTTACCGCTTTATCGATATCCTTAAAAATTTTCGAATTTTCTTTCAAAAAAGCTTTAGCCGCTTCCTTGCCCACACCCAGTTTTGCGTCACCGAACATATACGTATTGCCAGACTTCTCTATTACTTCCAAAAGCGTCCCGGTTTCCAATAAATCTCCAGCCGCGCTAATTCCTTCGTTATACATAATATCAAATTCCGCGACTTTAAAAGGCGGCGCCACTTTATTTTTGACGATTTTGGCTTTCACGCGGTTGCCTACGACCTTATCGCCAGCTTTGATTTGCGCGGCTCGCCTTACCTCCACCCTTACCGAAGCGTAAAACTTTAGCGCGTTGCCGCCCGTGGTGGTTTCGGGATTACCGAACATAACACCTATCTTCATTCTGATTTGATTGATAAATATGACAGTAGTTTTAGATTTAGAAATAATACCCGTAAGCTTGCGTAAAGCCTGGCTCATAAGCCTTGCGTGAAGGCCCATGTGTGAGTCGCCCATTTCGCCTTCGATTTCGCTTCTGGGAGTCAAAGCCGCCACTGAATCAATGACTATTAAACCCAAAGCATTACTTCTGACCAATGTCTCGCAAATATCCAACGCCTGTTCGCCGTTGTCCGGCTGACTGATTAATAGCTCTTCAAGTTTCACTCCGATTCTTTTGGCATAGTCCGGATCCAGCGCGTGCTCTGCATCTATAAAAGCCGCGAGCCCGCCGCGCTTTTGTACTTCGGCAATCATATGCAGAGCCAAGGTTGTCTTTCCGCTCGATTCAGGGCCATAAATTTCTACAACCCGCCCCTTGGGAATTCCTCCCACGCCTAAAGCCAAATCCAAAGAAATGCTTCCCGTAGGAATAGCCTCAACATTTAAAGTCTTGCTGTCGGATAACTTCATAATACTGCCGTCACCGAACTTGTCCTTGATTTGATCTAGCGCGCTTGAAACCGCTTTCCACTTTCCTTCTTCTGGAATACTGATTTTTGATGTCTGTTTCGCCATATATTATTTTTTTATTGCTTGCTGCTTATTACTTATTGCTGTCTTCCATTGTATCAGATTCGGCAAAAAATGGAATATTGGAAAGGTTTTCTCCCTCCCTACCCATTACACCGATATCTTTACCGTTCACGCTTACTTTCACCGCTCCCGCGTTTGGAGTGGAAAGTATTATTTTCCTCTGAGCCTCTAAAAATTTAACATCCCCCGTTTGGAAATTCGGCTCCAGCATATCTCCGTCATCAATTGTATAACTTACGCTTACCGGCTCCAAAATCTCCAACTTTAAAACTAAACCAAAATTTTTGTCCGCTTTTTCCTGCCCAATGACCGTCAAGGCCTGGCTCGTGCTTTTTCCGAACCTATTGCTGGCAGTTATTATAAGCTCTCTAGGTCCAGGGCTAACGCCCAGTTCGGTTTCAAAACTACCGTCGCTCTCCACAAACAACTCCTGCTGATTAATTTTAACCAGTGCTCCGGGTTTTGTTTTTCCCCTAACAACCGCAAACGACCCGCTGATGACAACGCTGTTCTGCGGTTCCAATATTGTTAAAGAAGGAGCTCTGTTGATCGACAACACTTGCCAAACAATATAACCAATGCTTGCAGCTATAAACAACGCGCCTAAAAATACACTAAGATTTTTAGGGGTAATCACCAATCTCTCCCAAAAACTTTCAACCTTAGATTTAGGCGAAAGTGCTTGGATTTTAAGATTGTTGTCTATAATTTTTTCTTTTTTATACTGCTCAATCAAAGTTTGAGCATTAATCTTATAAATTTCAGCGAGCTGCCTTAAAAAACCCAAAACGTAAACGTCTGGAGGCAAAACCTCAAATCGGCCATTTTCCAAAGCTATTAAGAATTTTAAATTAATTCCCGTTTGCTTAGAAATCTCTTCCAATGAAAAGTTCAAACTATTTCTTACCTCGGCCAGATATTCACCTAAGGTTTCAATTTTAAATTTTTTTCTCTCAAAAAACACAAAATAATTGACATGATTGAACAAGATTTAAAAACAATCATGTCAATCTTGATCAATCTTATTTAATCTTGGTCAATATCTTCGCTTCCATACTCTTCCCTTTCTATCCGCGATACTCCATACACTTCCCTGGGTTTTGCCCCCTCGCCAGGCCCGATTATGCCTTTTTCTTCCAAAATATCCAAAAGCCGGGCGGCCCGAGCATAACCAATCCTTAAACGTCTCTGCAACAAAGAAGCCGAAGCCTTCCTTGCTCTTAATACTTCTTCTTTAGCTTCCTCAAACAGCTCATCGTCCGCCTCGTCTCTGGTTCCGGAAACACCCGGAATGCCAAAAGATTTTTTCGGCTTTTGTAAAATTTCTTCATTATAAATTACCGCTCCAGTCTGTTGTTTGAAGAAATCAACAACTTTTTTTACTTCCTTCTCACCAATAAATGCGCCCTGGACACGTTTTGGCTTATTAAATTCAGCGGAAATGAAAAGCATATCTCCATTGCCTAAAAGCTTTTCCGCACCGGCAGAATCAAGAATCGTACGACTGTCCACCTGACTAGCTACGGCAAAAGCAATCCGGGAAGTGATATTTGCCTTAATCAAACCCGTGATAATATCCACGGAAGGACGCTGTGTGGCCACAACCAAATGGATGCCGACAGCTCTCGCCATTTGCGCCAAACGCACAATAGCCGCCTCCACGTCCGCCTGGGCCACAGCCATAAGATCTGCGAGCTCGTCTACAATAACCACAACATAAGGTAATTGAAGCCCCGAATCCTGATTATACTCAATAATATTTCGTTTGCCGGTTTCGGACAAAAGTTTATAGCGACGGTCCATTTCCGCAACTGACCATTTCAAAGAATTAATGGCCTTTTCATGGTCGGTGACTACCGGCGTAAGCAAATGCGGAATGCCATTATACAGATTTAATTCCACTCTTTTGGGATCAATAACAATAAATTTTACGTCCTGCGGGGTATTACGGTAAAGCAAAGAAGTAAGCAAACTATTGATGGCAACGCTTTTGCCCGTGCCGGTGGCGCCAGCAATAAGTAAGTGGGGCATTCTCACGATGTCCGCTATCATGGGATGCCCGGCTACGTCGCGCCCGAGGCCGAAAACGAGCTTACTCTTATGGTCAATAAACTCTTTAGTCTGCATAACTTCGCGCAAACGGACAATGGCCGTGGATTTGTTAGGCACCTCAATGCCAACCAGCGATTTTCCGGGAATAGGCAGCTCCATCCTAATGGAATGGGCCGCAAGAGCCAAAGCCAGATCATTCTGGAGCGCCCCAATCTGAGAAAGCTTTACGCCCGTCTGGGGCCGCAAGGTATACTGGGTAACGGTGGGACCCACGTTGACCTCGCCCATTTCAACTTCAATACCAAAATCTTCCAAGGTCTTTTTTATAATTTGCATGTTGGCTTCGATATTGCCACTTTCCACGCTGGTATAATTCTCCTCTAATAAATCAAAAGGTGGAAGTTTCCAGTCTTTCCTGTCCTGCAGTTGAATGGCGTCCATTTTAACCTGGTCGTCGGACAGAGATTTTTTTACAGTCGGTTTAACTTCATCTTCCTCTTCTTCGGCAAGTCTTTTATTTTTCGCAACCACCTTCTCGCTGATAAAGCCTTCCTTGCCCATGCCATAAATTTTTACCGTTCCCGCAGGTGGCAATCCTGCTTTAACGGCTGACTCTATTTCCGCCTTTTTGCCTCTGCCCAGCCAAAGCCTAGAAAGAGAAACGTTAAACATAACCAAAACAGCAATTACAAACAAAGCGAATAATATTAAACTGCCGGCCCAAAAACCCAAAAAGTTAAAAGCCGAACCGCCAAAAATCGCTCCCAAAAAACCTCCTGCCTGGCCTTGTTCGGCCAGAGCAAACGCGGTGCCTTTGTTGTTAGACAAATAAAACAAATGAATAAGACCCGAAATGCTACCAATTAAAAGCAAAGCTCCCAAATAAATCCGCCAGTAAAAACTTCTATCTTTTCTTTTTTCTTCCTTGTCTTTGTCTTCTTCGGAAAACTTATGTTTAGCCAACAAAACAGAAATCAGCAAAAACAATAGCGGAACAAAATAAGCCAGCAATCCAAAAGCCCATTTAAGCAAACTTAACAAGAATCTCCCTAAACTTCCGGCCAAATCCACGGTGGCAAGCAGCGTCAAAAGGCCCAAAAACACGAATACAACCACTGCCACTCCCCGCTTGGTGTCCTGCAATAAATTTAACTTAGGCAAGGAAAAGAAGAAGTCTTTGTTTCGTTTTTTCTTTCTTCTACCCATGAATTTTTGAAGAAAATTCACCCCGAGTAAAGCCGAAGGGTAAATCCAATATCTTAATTGATTAAATACTGCTTTATTCTACCACCTTTTAGGCCAACTTAAAACCCCCACACTAATTCTAATGTGGGGGGTTATGATATTTATTAAAGTCCTTTTACTTTTACCTTTTTCGTCTTGGCTTTGGCGGCTTTTGGAATAATGATTGTCAAAATCCCGGCCTTTAAATCTGCTTCGATTTTCTCACTGTCAATATCCACCGGAATTATCACACTTCTGGCAAAGTTACCCCAATAGCATTCCTGATAAAAATAATCATCTTCCGAAACTGTTTCTTCCTTCCTGCGGCTACCTTTTATGGTAACCATGTCATTTGCCACCGTAATGTCAATATCTTCCGGCCGGACTCCCGCAATGGTGGACTTGATGATCACGTTGTCCTTTGTCTGATACATATCAATATTAAGTTGGCCTTCAAAATCATTAAGCCAATCTTCACCCCCAGTTTTTTCTTTTGGTTTTGTTTCCGTCTCCTCTTCTACCACTTGTTCCAACCCCACGACCTGCTCTTCCTCCATATCGTCAGGAGCCAATTCTTCGGCTTCAACCTCTGCTTGCTCAACCTGTGAAACTGCCACCTCTTCCGGTTCTTCTTCTGTCACGCTTCCCCCCATTATTTTCCCAAAAAATGATGTTTTACCCTTCTTAGCCATACGTTTAAATGTTAATGGCCCCGCTTGCTTTAAAAGTTTTTGATTACGGGGGATATTTAGTAAGTTAATATTAAACAATTATTCTAATTCCGTCAAACCTTAAATTCTAGGACAATTTTATGAAACAACAAGCTCTTAAACTTATTTTATTTCCTTTGTTTCCTTGGGGTTTTTTAAATGTGCAACAAATTTTGCACGGCTTTTACAACCGGAGACCCAAACTGGACGAGCTTGTTTATTTGTAAAGTCTGCTGCTGCAACTTTTTCTGAAGCAAATGCTTCTGTAATTCATTGCGTATAAGTTCAGCTAAATTTTTAGGCATAATTTCGGCCAAACCTTTGCTTTTTAAATACTCACAGTTAAGGCTCTCCTGACCCGGAAGCTTATGAGTCACAATTACCGGTAAATTCCACTTAAGGCTTTCGGAAACCGACATTCCGCCGGGTTTGGTAATGAATACATCCGCTGTGGAATAAAGTTCATCCATTGGTTTGTAAAAACCCAAAACTATCAAATCTTTGTGGGCCGGCTTTTGGGCTAGCTGCTTATAAAGCGGCATATTTTTCCCGCAGACAACAATAACTTTTGCCTCATTTAATTCCAACAACTGCCTTAAGGTGTCCAAATTAAAGCCAATCCCCAAAGACCCGATCCCTACTAAAATCACTTTTTCCCCAGGCGCCATCCCAAACTTGCGCCTGACGACTTCGGCGTCAACGGGAATTTTAGGCTTTAAGGTAATCCCGCAGACTGTAATTTTCTCCGCGGGGATCCCTAAAGAAACCATTTGGTTTTTTTGCTCCTCAATGTTTGCCAGATAATGGTCACAATTATCGTAAAGCCAAAAACGGTGCAAATGAAAATCGGAAAAGGCTATGACAAACCTGCCCTTATAAAGCCCTCTAGCTCTTAAAGAAGAAACTGCGGCCGAAGCCGTAGTCTGCGTGGCAATCACGACCCCAGGCTGGAACTGCCGAATAAGCGCTAAAACTTTCTCTGAATGTTTGGCTGCAAGTTTTATCCTAAGCGGCAGGCTTATGTCCGCTATAAACGAACTGCCGTACAAAAATTCCCAAAACCACGGCGTATATTTGTTTATTAAACGGTGCAGGATTTTGCCAAAGCTTACCAGCGCGCCTTCCTCCACTTTCAAAATATCGGCCAATTTAACCTCAAAACCCGCCTGTTTAAGCGCGTAGCCGATATTTTCAGCCATGGCCTTGTGCCCCAGCCCTATTGAAGTATGAAGAATTAAAATTTTGGGCATGTCTTTAAGTTTTTATTTTTTACCGTTTCGGAATGACCCCACTATCGCGTCAAATTCTTTATTGGTCATCAGCTTCTCCTCTATAACCACTTGTCTTAAAGTCCTCCCAGAGCTGATGGACCTTTTTACTAGTTCGCCAATTTTATCATAACCGAAGTTGGGGGCAAGCAAAGTCGCGTAAGCCGTGGAGGCTTCAAGCAGTTCTTTGCACCTTTTTCTGTTGGCCTTAATAGTCAACACGCATTTTTTTGTAAACTGCTCTAAAACCTCGTTTGTCAGCTGTAAACTCTGCAAAAGTCTGTCGGCGATTGTGGGGAACATCACGCCCAACTCCATTTGCGCCGCGTGTGCGGAGTGCTCAATTGTCAAATTGTTGCCTGAAATCAAATAATAAAGCTGATTCACGGTTTCTGGCAATACCGGATTAACCTTGCCAGGCATAATGGAGGAACCTTTCTGCAGTTCCGTTAAACTTATTTCCCCCCAGCCTCCCTTGGGCCCGCTGGCCATAAGCCTTAAATCGCTGGCGATTTTAGAAGCGTCCAGCGTCAGGGCAGTCACCGCCTGAGATATGGCCAAAAAGTCGGTCTGACTGCTGGTTTGGGACATTAAATTGGCCGCCGGACGGAACTTCTGCTTTGTAATCCAGTTTAACTTTTTATATAAAGCTCTTATATACTTTGGGCTGGCATTAATAGAATTTCCAATCGCAGTCCCGCCTAAATTGAGCTCCTCGCAAAATGCTACTATCCGGTCAATTTTTTTCTGATGCCATCTAATCACCCCGGCATACGAAGCAAATTCCGCGCCAAGCGTGGTAGGCACCGCATCCTGCAGATGGGTTCTGGCCAATTTTGCCACATCCTCAAACTCTCTAGCCTTTCTTTCCAAAGCCTCAACCAATGCTCTTAAAGTCTTTTGTAAATCATGGGTAAGACGGATGGATGCAATTTTTATGGCCGAAGGGTTCGCATCGTTGGTGGACTGGCTCTGGTTAACATGGTCAAGGGGATGAACCACTGTCTTTTTACCTTGTTTCTCCAAACTTTCCGTAGCCATGCTGGCTATTACCTCATTCACGTTCATGTTAGTGGAAGTGCCCGCTCCTCCCTGAAGAGCCTTAAGCGGGAACTGTTCTTTGTATCCACCGGCCAAAACTTTATCACAAGTCTTAACAATGGCATTCTTAATATCCCTGGAAATGTTTCCGTCCTGATAATTCGCGATTGCGGCCGCCTTTTTTATTTCCACCAGCGCGAAAATAAACTCCTTATGAACTTTATATACGCTGAAAGGAAAATTCTTTAGAGCTTTCTGGGTTTGAGAGCCGTAATAAATCTTTTTCATTTTTCATTGCACTTTAATAATATCTTTTTTAATGATTTGTAATTCTTGGAAACTAAAATTGATTTTTTCTTTTTTCCCGCCGCTGCCCGCAGCTGAGGCGGATAAGTAATTTTTTTCTCGATAACTGAATCTACCACCTCTTTAAATTTGGCAGGATGCGCCGTAGCTAGAACAATTACCGGACGGCTTTTTATAAAATTGGATTTGAGCGCGGCGGTTATGCCCACGGCCGTGTGTGGATCTAAAATATATTTATACTTACTGTAAATTTTGTCAATTGTCCTAAGGGTTTGTTTATCGCTCACGCTAAAACCTAAAATATCACGGTTCATTGCCCGCAAACTATTTTGGTAAATTTTCTGTATGCGGATAAAATTACTCGGGTTACCGACGTCCATAGCGTTGGAGATTGTATGTTTGGATTTTTGGGGCTTAAACTTCCCAGTTTTTAAATACTTAGGGAAGACATCGTTGGCATTGGTAGCGGCAATGAATTTATGAACCGCCAAGCCCATTTGCCCCGCTATCAGCCCGGAGGTTAAGTGCCCAAAATTGCCGCTGGGCACCACAAATACCGGAGTGCTTTTTATGCCTTGATTTTTTAATTGGCCCGCGGCATAAAAATAATAAAACGATTGCGGCAGCAGTCTTCCAAAATTTATGGAATTGGCGGAGGAAAATTTCATACGGCTATTTAAATCAGCGTCGCCCAAAACTTTTTTTGCCAAATTTTGGCAATCATCAAAAGTACCCCTAACTTCAAAGGCTGTAATATTATATCCATAGGTGGTAAGTTGTTTTTCTTGAAAAGGGCTGACCTTTTTGCTTGGATACAAAATATAAACATGAATATTCGGTACTTTAAAAAATCCGCTTGCCACAGCGCTGCCTGTGTCCCCTGAAGTCGCTACAATTATATTTAGCCTGGAATTTAAACCCCTGGCAAAGTACCCCATTATCCGGGCTAAAAACCTTGCGCCAAAATCCTTAAAAGCCATGGTCGGGCCATGAAAAAGCTCCAATACATACAAATTTTTATCCAGCCGTTTTAAAGGCACAGAAAAATTAAAAGCCTCCCTAATAATTTTTTCCAAATCTCCCCGAGAAATTTCTGTGATGAACCGCTTAGCCACGCCTTTGGCAATCTCATGAAACGAACTTTTCGGCAAATCAATAAAAAACTTTTTGGGAAGCTTTGGAAAATCTTGCGGCATAAAAAGACCACCGTCGGGAGCTATCCCTAAAAGCAAAACTTCTTTAAAAGAAAATTCTTTTGCCCGTTTATTGGTACTGTAAAATAACATCTAGATCTTGATTCCTTTTTCCCTTAAGCCTTTTAAAACCTTTTCCGCCATTTCCTGTTTGCTTTGATTGCCGGAAACAAAAGTGTAATCTGCATATTTTTCGTAAAACACAGACCGTTCAGCCATCAGCCGCGCAAGGCCTTTTTCTTCTAAACCAATAATGCCGTTTTGATACAGTCTGTCCCCCATACGCTCTTTAATTATTTCAGCCTGGGTTTCCAAATAAACCACAACCGTGTCGCGCTTAATTCTTTCCATGGCTTTTTCTGCATAAATCATACTGCCCGGCGGAGCGAATATGGCATCCGACAGATCTATCTCTAAAGCGTATTGTTCTTCCAGCCAAGCTAAAGCAGTCTCCCCATACTTCTTCATATATTCATGATGGGAAATTCCCTGCTTTTCCAAAATGTATTTATCCAAATCAATAAACTTCCAACCAATCAGTCCGGCCAGTCTTTTCCCAATCGCTGACTTGCCCGCCCCCGCCATACCAATTAAGGTGATACCCCGCATAAAATATAAAATAAAAACCGTCTCTCAAAACGAAATACGGTCTTAATGATATTTAAAAACTGGTTTTTGGGCCATTGCCATCATAAGGATAAAATTAAACTGTCTCCATCCCTATTTTTGCATAATTCCGCACCAATATCAATGGCCGTTTTTTCCGGTGGCAAGCTGCCTTAAGAAGGCCAAAACTTCCTTGTGGCTGTCCAAAATATATTTGGCGGATGATTGCCCAACGCCAACCTTAACCGTATGAGTATCTTTTGGCATAGCCTTAAACAAATCTTCGTCAGTGGTATCGTCCCCTACCGCAAGAATGAAATCATAAGTCTGGCCTTGCAGAAAAGCCATAGCTGCATCGCCTTTATTCGCCCCCGAGTTTCTAACCTCAATAATTTTATTGCCTTGCATTACCTGAATGTCCATATTAGCGGCCAAGTTCAGCAAGTTACCGGTAAGTTCCTTGGCGCGCATCCTAGCAAGCCAAGGGTTAGCCATGCGATAATGCCAAACCAGTACGAATTCTTTTTCCTCTAAAAATGAGCCCGGTACCCTGTCTACATAGGTCTTGACTATTGGAATTACTGTTTCCTTCCATTCGTCTTTGAGGGGTTTTATCATCCTCCACTCCCCGCCAATATCCTTAAGCCAAACCCCATGTTCAGCTACCAAAGCCACAAAAAGCCCCTTAAACCACTTATCCAAAGTCGATTTGTCGCGGCCGCTGATTATTACCACTTTGGTCTTTTTGTCTTTGGCAAGTTTTTTTAAAATATCCGAAACTTCCCTTTCAGGCTGGGCCTGCGAAGGATATTCGGTAAAAGGAACTAGAGTGCCGTCATAGTCCAAAAGCAGAAGTTTCTTTTTGGCCTTTTTGAAGTCTTTGGCCAAACTGCCTTTTAAAGTCGCGCCTAAAAATTTATGCTCCCGTTCCCGCTTTTCTTCGCTTTTAAACTCCAGCAAATCACCGGTAAAATCTTCCGCCCACCGAACCACATTATAGTTCTTCAGCCTGAACTGCATATTTTGCATCCGCTCTTTTTGTTCTTCCAAAGGCATAGGCAAAGCTTTTTCCAAACTTTCCGAAATCTCTTCAATGTGGTTAGGATTAATCAAAGTAGCCTCGCCCAGCTCTTGCGCCGTACCCGCGGTTTCGCTTAAAACCAGCACCCCCGTCTGGTCCTTTCGGCAGGCTACGTATTCCTTGGCAACCAGGTTCATCCCATCCCGCAAAGGAGTCACTAAGGCCACATCGCTAAGACTGTAAAGCGCTACCAGCTCCTCAAAACCAAGCGACTTATATTGATATACTACCGGCGTCCATTTTGTGCTCCCGAATCTTCCATTAATTTTCCCCACAAGTTCGTCGATTTGTTTTTTCATCTCCTGATATCTCTCCACCCCCTCCCTTGAAGGCACTACCACCAAATCCAAAATTACCTTTTCCCGCCACTGGCTGTTGTCTTCCAAAAACCTTTCGTAGCCTTCCAGTCGCTTGGCTATACCTTTAGTGTAATCCAGCCTATCAATGGAAAGAATGACTTTCTTTCCGCCAAAAGTTTCTTTTAATTTCTTTTTTTCTTTTTCTACCCTTTCTCCTTCCGCGGCATTGTTGTATTTTTCAAAATCTATGCCCATAGGAAAAGTGTCTACCCGGACTTTGCGGTTGGGAAGCAAAATATTCTCCATATCATGCTCAAAGCCAAGCAGCCTTTGCACGCTGCTATGGAAATTCTGCGTGTAATCATAAGTATGAAAACCAATTAAGTCCGCGCCCAAAAGACCGTTTAAAATCGCGCGACGCCATTTATCGGGAAATAACCGGAAGATTTCAAAAAAAGGAAAAGGTATATGCAGAAAAAAACCAATGGCTAAGTCTACTGAAAACCTGTCCCTCAAGAGTTTGGGCAGCAGCATTAGCTGATAGTCATGAATCCAAACTACATCGCCGGGTTTTATAATTTTCTCCAGTTGTTTACAAAAAATTTCATTGACTTCACGATAACCGTCCCAATGCTCCTGTTTATAAGTAGCGTAAGGCGGCAAATAATGAAACAACGGCCAGATGGTGTCATTGCTAAAACCGTTATAGTAGTTTTCAACCTGCTGTTCGCTTAGAAAAACAGGATGCAGTTTGTCCTTAGCCAGTTTGGAAATCAATTCTTTCTGAAACACGCCTTCTGAAATCTCCCCGGGCCAGCCTACCCAGACATAATCAAAACTGGCCGTTCGCTTTTTAGCCGAATCCAAATAAGTCTCAAGGCCGGAAGCTAAACCGCCGGCGCTCTTTTTAATATGTAATTTTTCGTTTACAACCTCTGCCGAAATTGGCAGGCGGTTGGAAACAATAATTAATCGCATTAGGCAAAATTAGATATAAGCTGCTAGTACGCCCTCAAACTGCCTCTTTCGTAAAAAAAGACTCTTTTTTGAGTCCTTCCCCTCCGCGACGTTTAAGATAGCAGGAATCAGGCCGATTATCCAGAAAATTCATGCACAGGTTGCCAATATTGTCCGCCGTTATGCGAGAAAAAAATTATTTTGCGATAGGTTTGAAGTTTTTTACCCCACTAATGCTTTAGTGTACCTTTGATGTACTGCTATACTGCAACGGAACAATCTTTGATATAATATGTAAGATTTGGAAAGTCGCAAAAGTAGAGTGGCAAGCGTCGCTCTAAAAAAGTCAGGGGGTCAGATCCGTTAAATCCAAATCTAAATTTTATACTCAAGGAAGAGTGGCCGAGGGGTTGAAGGCGCGGCTCTCGAAAAGCCGTAAGGGTGAAAGCCCTTCGTGGGTTCGAATCCCACCTCTTCCGCCAGGAATATTTAGTATCGGATGAACCCGAGTGCCTATACTTTATATAACAATGCCAAAAGCAATCCAGAGTCATATGGCTCTGAAAAATCTAATACAGACGATTTTCTCGGAATCAGCCGTCGAGATTCTCGAACGACCACATTCTTTCATAATCAAATCCCAAAAAGAGTCGGGATACGTAATCACGAGGATTATCGTCTTACCGCCTCATGGGTACACTGCTAATACCCGCGATGAGTTAAACTCCCATTATGAAGTTCGTAGAGCAAAGATACTCATCAAGGGTACTTTACGGCTGGGAAAGAAAGGTTTTAGCAGTTTGAAGAATTGTCTAAAATTTTCTTATCTGGAAAACCGTAACGCATTCACTAAAGTAGACGCGCCATATGCTCTGATTTCAGAGAACAAACGCGCTTATAAATCTAAGATACTTTCCTCCAAAGAAACCGCTTATGTTGTTAAGGAAAACAGTAAAGGTTTTTATCATAATCTTATTAATCTCACAAACGAACCTTTAGTCCTAGTCCTTAATAAGGAGTTACGTTCTGGGAAACCCATGGACATCGACAAGGAGATACGAGACTCTGAATTATTGAAAAACGAAGTAGAAAAACTGAAAGAACTATTTAAGCAAATACAGACAATGGGAGATGAACTTTTCGATAAAAAAGCTGAACTGATTAAAGAAGTTCTGAAACTTGAGACTCATAAACTTCTACCAGTCCTGATTGAGGGGCTTAACATTTACGAAACAGGCCGACATGAACCGTGTACCGTATACGCTCTGATTCTTAAAAAAGCAAAATTAGATATGAAAGAAACCCTCCATTTATTAATAGCTGCGTTAAAAGATTCTGCTGCTCCAAAGTACTATTTGGATGAATTGATTAAGAAAATCGACCCTGACCCGAGTGCCTCAACATCTCCGGCGAAAACGCGCTAGAATATCTTTGCAAAGTTTCACCGTCTGGGTACTTGACCCGAGTACGCCGCCAAAAAATCCCTCGCTATCAATCGCGAGGGATTTTAAAATTTAAACAGCCAAGTTTTTGCAAAACGTCAGACGATGGACTGGAGAAATACCATGTTTAATTATCATCTCCCGATGATGGAGCGTTCCGTAACCTTTATGCTGGGCAAAGTTGTAGATAGGATATTTTTGGTGCATACGGCGCATTAAATTATCGCGATGCACTTTAGCGAGTATTGATGCTGCTGCAATTGATAAAATCTTATTATCTCCGTCAACTATTGCCTCCTGCGAAACGCGAAGCCTCGATGAATATCGAGGCGGAGTCCCGCACCGAAGACCTGTTGTGGAACGTTTGCATTTTGCGATTGAGGATGATGGCCTTCTGGTGCGCGGATTTAAACCGGAAATCACAAATTTTCCATCAACCGCTGCCAAGATATTGGCTGTTTGCGATGAAACTTGGCCTAGAACCTTTTCTGCCGCTTTTTTCATCGCAAGCAAGGTTGCGTTATGAATATTTATTTTGTCAATGGTCTCCTGATAAACTTCCGCCATCGCCCAAGCAAGTGAACTGCTTTTGATAAAAATCGATAATTTTTCTCTTTTAGTTGGAGTTAAAAGCTTGCTGTCCTTGATTTGCCCCATTAAATTCTTGTCATTCTTGCTCATTCTTGCGCAATCTAAAATTACCGCGCAAGCGACAACCGGTCCCGCCAAGCTACCTTTTCCCACTTCATCACAGCCGATGATGTATTGAAAGCCTTGTTTATATTTTTGGTTTTCGTATTTCAAATTCATTTTTGTTTCTATTCTTTTATCATCCCCTCCTCAATTTTCCTCGCCACCCGCGGGCGAGGAAGAAAAATGCTTAGCTGATATTTTTTGATCCCAATTTTGCGGACTGGAGGCTGGAAAGCACGCTGGACTGGAACACATAGTCCACCTCTTTCTTTTGCTCATATCTTTCTTTGGCAAAGCTAATCAACTTTTCCAAAAGCTGGTTCAGTTCCAGTCCCGAAGCTTTCCATAAATGGTGATAAAGCGTACCGGGCAACGGATTAATTTCGTTGGCAAAAAATTGCTTGGTCTGCTTGTTATACAAGAAATCCACGCGCGCGATGCCGCTACATTCCATTAATTTATAAATGTTTGCCGCTGTCTTGCGAATACTTTCCGTGGTCTTTTCATCCAACCTTGCCGGAATTATGACGCTGTCCTTGGATTTGCCGGTCTGCGCCCCGCCGCCTCTTAAATACTTGTTTTCAAAGTCAAATAAATCCGCGCTAAAAATTGATTCCTGCAAGAGGGAACTTTCCGGCTTGTCGTTGCCGATTACGCAGCAAGTTACATCCATTAAATTCTCTACCGCCTCTTCCACCAAAACTTTATTGTCAAAATGCAGGGCCACCTCTATTCTATGTTCTAATTCTTTCAAGTTATTATCCTTAATTTTTGCAATGGCTATAGAGGAACCTAAATGCACCGGCTTTACAAACACCGACCGCTTTAATTTTTGATTTATTAAATTTATGATTTTAGATTTATCCGCCTCCCAATCTTTTTTATAAAAGTAAATAAATTCGGTGGTAGGGATATTATGGACTCGATAAATCTGTTTGGTCAAAGCTTTGTCCATGGCAATTGCCGAAGCAGTAACTCCGCAGCCGACGTAAGGCACATCCAGCATTTCAAACAGCCCCTGAACCGTTCCATCCTCTCCATAAGAACCATGGAAAGTTGGAAAGGCCATATCTATAGTCACGGTTTTCCTTAAAAATGAACTCTTGGTTTTTAAAACCAGCTTACCAACGGAATTTTCCAAATCCAAATAATATCTTGCCATTTTTGCCATAGGCAATTTTTCTATGTTGGCAAAATTCTTAATGTTATCTAAACCTTTGCCAATAAACCACTCGCCTTTCTTCCCTATGTAAACCGGTATAACTTTATAACCCAGTCCCTTCAGGCCCGCAATGACCAGCTGGCCGGTAATAACGGAAATGTCATGCTCGGGAGCCCGGCTCCCAAAAAAAACTCCAATGTTTTTCATAACATTATGAACTTTAAACTTTATAACTTTTAACTAAATATACTGGTCTCCCCAGTCATTTTGAAATAACACCACATCACCCGACCTGACAAATTTCGATAAAGATACATGCATTTCCTGCGCGGTATTAAACCAAATAATTTCTGGCTTCTTCCTAACTATTGACTCTTGACTATTGACTCCTTGCTCTATAAACGGCGTCACGCTGTTCCTAATTAGTATAACAACATCGGCCACTCCAGCCAATTGCCTGCCAATTTCGCGATGCACATCAGCTGACTTTTTCCCCATCTCCACTAAGCCGGGAGTAATATATATTTTGCGCCGACTTACAAATCTAGATAAAACCCAAGTTGCCTCAGCCGCACCGTGAGGGTTGCCATTATAGCTGTCATCAATCACTAAGACTTCCTTTGGGCTTAAGATTGGCTGCAAGCGGTGCGGGACGGGCTTAATTTTTTCTATTCCTTGTTTAATTTCTTCAATGCTCATTCCTAATTTTTGTGCAATCATAACTGCCGCCTGAACATCCGCCAAAGCGTACTCGCCCAGTAGACTGACATTAACTTCACCTATACCCTCTATTTCCTTCCGCCATGATAATTTCTCTGCTTCAAACTTTGAACTTTGAACTTTGAACTTTGAACTCGTGGAATTTTTGCCAAAAAATTCCACGCGATGATCCGGCCAAACATACTCTTTACAATGATTGACAACGTTTTCATCATCTCCGTTTAAAACCACTAGCCCTTTTGGCTTGGTGCCCGACACAATTTCAAAAATCGTTGACACCACAGTCTCCATGTTCTTCATTCTCTCCAAATGCGCCTCGTTGATACCGGTGACCACCGCAACGTCCGGGGGAATAATCTTGCAAAGATATTCCACATCCCCTTTGTAATGCTCCCCCATCTCTACAATAGCGACTTCCAGCGATGGATCAAATTTTCTTAGTATCCATCTGGCTATGCCCACTGGCGTATTCACGCTTTCAGGCGTTGCCGCCGCGTTAAATTTTGCGCCTAAAACTTCTAGCAAAACTTCTTTCATCGTGGTTTTGCCATAACTGCCCGCAATGCCGATGATTTTCAAGCTCCCCAATTGGCCGATTCTCGCCTTCGCTTGAATAATAATAAACCGCTTCACCAACCAATCAAAAGGCCAAAAAAAAATTAAAGATAAAAAATTAAAGATAAAAAATAGGAAGAGCAGAAAGCAGAAAGCGATAAGCAATAAAATGATGCTGATCGCTAAGCTTAGATCTAACAGCCACACTATTAAAATCGGCAAAAAAACATACAAACCAACCGCTATTAAAAAAAGCCCTTTAGCTTTCATGGTCCAGACCAGCTTTTTCCTCAAAGGCTCTTTAGGCGGCAGCAAACCTTTTTTAAAAAGCAACTTCAAACACCGCCCAAGCTCGTAATTTTCAAGCTGCAAAAGATATAAATGATATTTGGGAATTTTAAATATTTTAAGCATTCGAATGTTTATTTGTTGTATTCGGATCGCTGATAAATTTATTCAATTCTTTCACAAACCTCTCCGGCTCGTCTAAAAAGCTAAAATGCCCTGCCTGTTCAAAAACCACCAGTTCAGAATTTTTTATCTTATTCTTCATCATCTGCGCAAACTCAAAAGGGGTTTCCATGTCTTTTTCCCCCCAAACAATCAAAGTCGGCAGAGTTATTTTTTCAAGATATTCGGTCAAATCTTCATTGACCACATTCACAAAAGTTTTCTGCAACTCGGGCGTTGCCAAATAATCTTCCGCGCCAATGGTTTTATAAATAATTTTCCTAATCGGCTGCATAAACTTAGGTCTAAAAAACGGCTTGACGGTTTTGGCGATTAAATTCATCATCTGCTTCTTGTCCGGGTTAAACACAAACCCCGCGCTATCTATTAAAACTAGTTTTTTGATTACTGTCGGCTGCTGCGCGCACAACTTAATTGCCACTCTGCCGCCAAAAGAATGCCCAACCAAAACCAAATTTTTTATGTCCAGCTTTTTAATGAACCCTTCCGCCACATTAACGTAGTCCTGAAGATGAAAGTCTGTTTTGGGATTTTGCGACCCGCCAAAGCCAGGAAAATCCAAAGCGTATATATTAGTGCTAAGTGCTAAGTGCTTAGTGCTTAGTAGTTTATCTATAACTGGATTCCAAACTTCTTTTTGGCTCCGCCAGCCATGCAAAAAAAATAAAACCGGCGCATTGGCTTTGCCTTTTATTCCGATATAAGAAACTAAATGGCCTTTAATGGTAATTTGCTGCTGCATAAACAAATTCTAGCATTGTCTAAATCTTTTATCCAATATATAATTATGCGGTGTAATTGAAAAAAACGGGATGTAGTATACCGGTAGTACGCGCCCTTCGGGTGGGTGAAGACAGGGTTCAATTCCCTGCATCCCGACCAGAAAAAAGACCCCAAATTTTTGGGGTCTTTTTTTGCTTTATTCATTCGGCATGCGTCTAAAATCGCGCACAAAATCATCCATTTCTCTATGTACATAAAGCAGGCGCTGCTCTATTCTGTATTCTAAATCTCTCTCCTCTGCGGAACTGCGAGGATGGTGTTCCCAATAATCGTTTAGAACATCGGAGAGTTCGTCTCTAATCTTTTTTATTCGTTCTTGGCGCAGCCTGTGCCTTTCATCAGCTTTTTGTTGATTGTAATCAGTCATAAAATTATTAGTTACTTATTTGTTTTATTATACCAAAAAACATCCCAATTCAATCAGGATGTTTTTTTGGTGGACCTCAGGGGATTCGAACCCCTCACCCCTTCCATGCCATGGAAGTGCTCTACCAAATGAGCTAGAGGCCCACAAGTAAAAATTACAAACCACAAAGTACAAAGTACAAATAACAGACAAATTATAAATCACAAATTTTAAATGAACAGCTAAAATATTTTAGCGCAGCCCCCCAACTTGTTCAAGCGTCTGGTCCCATCTCTGCTC
Source organism: uncultured Candidatus Saccharibacteria bacterium (assembly GCA_964561655.1). Classification (GTDB taxonomy): domain Bacteria; phylum Patescibacteriota; class Doudnabacteria; order UBA920; family UBA920; genus CAZLQG01. The sequence goes on from CAZLQG010000008.1 coordinate 25,870, forward strand.
CCAGTCTCTCGCCTGCTCCCTGAATGCCGGAATCACTCCAATTGCATTTAAAAACCAACCAATGATGGTTAAAATCAACACCACCCCAACCACAGTCCCCGCTCCTCTGAATATTCCGTGCCACAAAGCTTTCCACCAGCTATTCCCTGCCCGCTTTTTCAGCTCAATTAAATTTTTATTTATTTCATCTAACTTTTTTTGTAAGTCCTGATCCATATCAATTTTATTTTAATTTTTAAATTAGTTTGTGGTATCCTCGATAGGAATTTCGCCCCGTCACTCCTGGTCTTCCCGGCAGGAATCGAACCTGCATTTAGGCGTTAGGAGTGCCTTGTTCTATCCATTGAACTACGGGAAGGATCACGAGTGACGGGGCGGGCCTATATCGTCGCATTAGGAGTACGATGCTCTATCTTCACCCCGCTCCAGTTTCCTTAATCAAAAATTTTTATCTTAACTTACCTTTGCAGCAATTCCCGCTTGATCGATGATAAAATTTTTAGGGAAACTGGAGCGGGGCAAGTTGAGCTACGAGGGCATACGTTTAGCTGTTCTACTTGCCCCGTAGCGATTGAGCTCAAGCGAAATCTGCTACCGGGGTCCGTTGAACTATGAGGAGTACATTGGTTGACAAGATGATCCATCAATTCTCAAAAATTATAACACGGACCGGGTTAGATGCTAGAATTTATTAAGATAAGTAATTTAATTATTGTTTTATAATTATAACATATTCTTAAGTATCAGTCAAAATTAAGCTAAAATATGCCTTTCTCAAAAAAAATTTTTATAGATTCGCTTAAAATAGCAAAAATTTTCTATTTTCTCTTTATTTTAAGCCTATTTTTCCCAATTAGGTATGTTTTTCCAACAGAATCTGCTTTTTTAACAGGTATTTATAGCGATTTTACCTCAATTTCCCTATATTTAAGCGACATTTTGCTGTTTTTTTGTTTTATTTTCGTCATTGTTTCACGTGAAAACGACTTCTTACAAGTCATAAAAAACCTAAAATTTTGGATATTTTGGCTTATTTTAGCCCTAATTTGGCAATTCTTTACTGGTTTTTCTGCTTTAAACGCCTTTTTCTTTCTAAAAATGTTGGAATTAATTGTTTTATATGGAACAACTGCTGTACTATTTCAAAAACTTGACTTAAAAAAGCCACTTTTAGCTTTTTTTGCTATTCTGGCAGCCCTCCAATCAACCATCGCTTTATTGCAATTTTACCTGCAACACCCAATCGGACTTAACAAACTGGGGGAACAAATAGTCCTACCCCAAATCATAGGCATAGCCAAACTTATTGTTGATGGCACAACTTATATTAGGGGATACGGCACGTTCCCACACCCAAACCTCTTGTCTGCCTTTTTGATAGTCGGAATTTTTGTCGCTCTATATCTGCTAATGCAAAAAAGCCGCTGGTGGGAAAGGGGATTATACGGTTTTTTGTTGGTTTTAAACATTTTTGGCCTTACAGTAACCTTCTCTAGGGCCGCATTTTTAGCCCTATGTATTGGGCTTTTAGTATATTTCGGGTATTCACTGTTTAACGGGAAACATTCAAATGATTCCTCCCCCTTAGGAAGAAGGAGGATGGAAGGGGGTTTAATACTGGTTGTGATATCTATCCTGATTTCGTTTTTGATCTTCAAACCTTTTCTCCTTACACGCGCCACAATTTCTGACAGCGCTTCATTGGAAAGAATGTTCTATAACAAAGTTGGAATCAGAATGATAACAGACAATCCAATCTTTGGTATGGGAGCAGGGGAGAGTGTGCTTCACATGGAACAGTACTCTAACGTCAAACTCTGGCCCTGGCAGAAACAGCCAATACATAACTATTATTTACTCGCAGCCGCAGAACTCGGTATAGTCGGTAGTTTAATATTAATCTGGGTTTTTCTTTCCCATTTGTTTGGAATTTGGAATTTAAAAATTTTAAATTTGTTTAAAAATTGGAAATTAGAAATTAGAAATTTACAAACTAACTTATATAGACTGGCGCTGTTTGTAATTTTATTATCTTTTTTAATTCTGATGATGTTTGACCACTACTTCTACACTCTCCAGCAAACCCAAATGCTGCTGTGGTTGATTCTTGGCCTTATCGCCGTAGAAACACAATATAAAAATCCCCCTCCTAAAATAGGAGGGGGCTAAGGGGGTGGTATTGTTTGACTGATTTATGATTCAAGCTTCATGATTTATTTTACTTATGATATTCTTTGCCTCTTAAGATAGTGCACGCCCGATAAATCTGTTCTTCAAGTATCACGCGAGCAAGATTATGCGGAAAAGTAAGCTGTGATAAAGATATGGAATGGTTAGCGTATTGTTTTAAAGACTCATGCAGGCCAACTCCGCTGCCAATTACAAACACCAGCTCCCTGCCAATGCCGCCAATTCTTTCCAAAAACTTGGCAAATTCCAAAGAATTTCTTTGAACGCCTTTTTCTTCTAAGAAAATTACCATACCGTCGTCCGGCAATTGTTTGATGATGGCTTGCGCTTCTTTTTCTTTTACTCTTTCAATGTCATCATTCTTGCGATAGGGGATTTCCGCAAGTTCAATCACTTTGATCTTCGCAAAAGGGGATAGGCGTTTTAAAAATTCCTTTTCCAGTTCACGGTAAGCCTTCTCCTTAAATTTTCCTAAAGCAATAATACGAATTTTAAACATTTACCGGGCACTTATTTTTATAATCAATAAAATCATCTTATCACAAAATAAAAATAAGTGCTGAGTGGACGATATTATCACAATCAGCTAAAATAAGGCAGAAATAAGGGCCTATAGTCAAGTGGTATGACGCGGCATTCGCATTGCTGAGGCGGGAGTTCGATTCTCCCTAGGTCCACCATAATGAATTTACTAAATTTTTATCGCGGACGCTTCGCGTCCTCTCCCGCGTTTCAGCCAAGAA
>CAZLQG010000009.1:0-24846 GCA_964561655.1 uncultured Candidatus Saccharibacteria bacterium
GATGCGCATATTGGAAAATTACCTAGTGAAGAAGTAAAATTAAGGAAAGAGGTTACAGAACATCTGAAAAAACCAGGACCTTCGATAGAGGAGCTAATAGCAATTATGGAAAATAGACAAAAAATTTCAGAGAAACCCAATCAGACAATTCAATAATTTAAAACGCCCTCTTAAGTTCGGGGCGTTTTTGGTTTTTACCTACTTTATACTTGATACGAAATATTTTATACTTATCGCATGAAATATTTTGAAATAACGAAATCCGACCAGGCGTCGAAATCCCGGACTGGCATAATCCATACCGCGCATGGGGAGGTTAAGACCCCGGCGTTTTTGCCTATCGGTACCAAGGGCGCGGTAAAAACTGTGACCGCGGAAGAGCTGAAATTTTGGGGAGCCGACATTATTCTTGCCAATACCTATCACCTTTGGCAACGCCCCGGGGACGCGCTGATTTATAAAGCCGGAGGGCTTCATAAATTTATGAATTGGAAGGGGCCGATTTTTACGGACAGCGGGGGATTTCAGGTTTTTTCTTTGGCAAAATTCCGAAAAGTTATGGAAGCCGGCGTCATGTTCCAGTTTGACTTGGACGGCAAGCAGGAAATTTTATCACCGGAAAAGTCGGTGGACATTCAGGCAAATTTAGGCTCGGACATTGCACTAATTTTGGACGATTTTCCCGGCTACCCGTTTGAATACGAACGGGCTAAACAATCTATCGCACTTACTAAAAGATGGGCCGAGCGGGCAATTAAAGAGCACCAAAGAATTGTTGCCCAAGGCGACCCAATCAACAAACATCAAAAACTTTGGGGAATAGTTCAAGGGGCATCGTTTACAGACCTGCGCAAGCAGTCCGCGCGCGATATGGCAGAGCTTGGTTTTGAAGGTTTTGCCATAGGCGGCGTGGCAGTAGGCGAGCCGCACGAGGAAATGATGAAAGCGGTTTCATACGCGATTCCTCATCTTCCCGAATCAGCCCCAAAACATCTGCTTGGGGTTGGAACTCCTTCAGATATTGTCCATGCTGTTGCCAAGAGCTGCGATACCTTTGATTGTGTAATCCCGACAAGGGAAGCGAGGCATGGAAGGTTGTATATAAATTCCAAATTCCAAATTTTAAATGACAAAGCAAATCCAAAATCCAAAATTCAAACAGAAGGATACACTACGATTGATATCAGGCTGGAAAAATATAAGGAAGACTTTACGCCCGTGGACAATACCTGCAATTGCTATTTGTGCTTAAACCACAACCGCGCTTACTTGCGTCACTTATTCGCCACGGGCGAACCGTTGGCTATTCGTCTTGCGACCATGCATAACTTGCGTTTTTATTTGAATTTGATGGAAAGCATTAGAAAAGCCATCACTTACGATTACTTTGAAGATATGTTAAAATCATATCAAGAATTCAAAGATTGATTTTATGCAAAAAAACAACGACTTAATGGATAAAATTGTATCTTTATGTAAAAGACGCGGGTTCGTCTTTGCTGGAAGCGAGATTTACGGCGGGCTGGCCAACAGTTGGGATTTTGGTCCTTTGGGAGTGGAACTTAAAAACAATTTGCGCGATTGGTGGTGGAGGCGGTTTGTGCAATCGCGTGACGATATGGTAGGTATTGACGCTGCTATCTTAATGAACCCAAAGGTTTGGCAAGCCAGTGGTCATTTAAAAGAGTTTAATGATCCTTTAGTAGAATGCGAAAAATGCCATAAGCGCTGCCGGCTGGATGACGAAAATCTGGTGGCCATAAACAAAGACGGCAAGACCTGGACACACTTAGAAGAATCTTGCGGCTACAGCAAAAATAAATCAGAGGCCAAACAGTTTAATTTGATGTTTAAGACCTTTGTAGGCACGACGGAAGAATCCTCAAGCCTTGCTTTTTTGCGGCCGGAAATAGCCCAGGCGATGTTTGTAAATTTCAAAAATGTTCTGGACACTATCAGAAAGCGCCTGCCTTTTGGCATTGCCTCGGTTGGCAAAGCTTTTAGGAATGAAATTAGCCCCGGCAACTTTATTTTTAGAACTTTAGAGTTTGACCTGATGGAATTTGAATACTTTATCCGCGAAGAGAATTGGGAAAAATGGTTTGAATATTGGCTGAATCAGCAGAAAGAATGGCTGAAGGAATTAGGGTTTGTTGATAGTCATTTGCGAGTCAGGGAACACAAAATAGAAGAGCGGGCGCATTATTCAAAAAGAACGGTCGATATGGAATATCATACTCCTTTTGGCTGGAAAGAAATGTTTGGTTTGGCTTACAGGACGGATTATGATTTGCAAAATCATTCCAAACAAAGCGGTAAAGAACTGGTTTACACTGACCCTGACACCGGTGAAAAATTTATTCCTCACGTGATTGAACCGACTTTTGGCTTGACTCGGTTAATGTTGATGGTTTTGTTGGAAAGCTACCGTGAAGAAAAAGACCGCGTTGTGCTTGAATTACATCCGCGTCTTGCACCTTTTAAAGTGGCGGTGTTCCCGCTTTTGGCCAACAAGCCGCAGTTGGTGGAAAAAGCCCGCTCAATTTACCAAGATTTGCAAAAATACTTTATTGTGGCTTGGGATGATCGTGGCAATGTTGGAAAACGGTATTACAGCCAGGACGAAATCGGCACGCCTTATTGCATTACCGTTGACTTCCAATCGTTGGAAGATGGCACGGTCACTGTGCGCGACCGCGATACCAAAGAACAGCCGAGGATAAAAATTGAAAAATTGGGGGATTATTTTAAAGAAAAAATTAAATAATCAATTTTATGGTTCACCTAACACATGAGAGAACGCCAGAGATGCTTGATCCTGCTAAAAAAGGTTTGATAGATTATCAAATTGGGATAATACTGGATAAGTTATCTAGACTAGGATCTTCTTCTGAACAAAGAAATTCTCAAATTTTTCGGGCTCGGGGGTTATTGGAGATTTTAAGAGAAAAGAAAAACCCAACAATAAAAGAGCTTGAAGCAGTTAACCAACTACTTAGAGGAACAGGACTGGAAGAAGGGGAATTGCTGCATTAGACCGATTAATTTTTTTTAAATGCTGTTTTCAAAAATAGTAAATTTTTTAATTAAACCGCGAGTTTCCTACAACCCTCTGATTGAGGTTTTTGTTTTTAAGGACAACATTTTAAAAAATTTAAAAGTTTTTCAAAAAAAATATCCAAAGCTCCAAATGGCGCCGGTTTTAAAGTCAAATGCCTACGGCCACGGTTTGTTTGAGGTAGCCAGCGTTTTAGAAGGCCAAAATATTCCTTTTATCATCGTTGACTCTTTTTTTGAGGCATTAACTTTGCGGCAAAAGGGGATAAAGCAAAAAATTTTGGTAATTGGCTACACAACTCCGGAGCAAATTTTATCCAAAAAATTAAACAACGTATCATTTACTATAATCGGAATAGACCAACTTAGGGCAATTACAGAAAAACTTAATTCCCCAATAAATTTTCATTTAAAAATAGACACAGGCATGCATAGGCAGGGGGTGTTGGGAGATGAAATAAATCAATCCACCCATATTATTAAAGCCAATAAAAATTTTGTTTTGGAAGGAGTGTGTACTCATTTTGCAATTGCCCACAAAGAAGGAGAAAACTTTACCAGAAGGCAAATAGAGGAATGGCACAAAGTACTTAAGATTTTTAAAAAAGAACTCAGTAGTGTTAAATACTTTCATGCCGCGGCAACGGGAGGGCTTATGTTTGCAGAAGAGACAGATGCTAACGTAGCTAGGTTGGGAGTTGGTTTGTATGGAGTGGACCCGAATAATTTAGTAGAGCTTGAACCGACATTAGAGATGAGATCTGTAATTTCATCTATTAAAAATATAAAGAAAGGAGAGGCAGTCGGGTATGAGACAACTTTTGTAGCGGAAAAGGACATGAAAATTGCAACTGTGCCGGTTGGTTATTTTGAAGGAAAAGACATAAGGCTTTCTAATAAAGGCAGCTTAAAAGTAAAGGGCCAATTTTGTCCTATAGTTGGCAGGGTGAGTATGAACATTACTTCCATTGATGTCTCCGAGGCCTTGGATGTTAAAGTCGGAGATTTTGTAGTAGTGATTAGCAGTGACAGGCACGATAAAAATTCCATTGAAAATATTAATAAAATTTGCGGGACAATCCCAAGAGAGATTTGGGTGCGGATTCCTTCACATTTAAGAAGGACAGTCATATGAGGTTTAAGATGCAGGATTTTAGGATTTATGAATCGGGAAAGAATTAAAAAATTACAAAGAACAATTAAACCCCCGATTTTAATAAAGAAACAGGAAAATCTTTTTTATTTGACCGGGCAATGGTTTATGCACGGGTATTTGCTTGTCGCAAAAAAGGGGGTTGTGTTCTTTGGCGATGGTTTGGAAAAGGTAGAAGGGATAAAGAAAACAGACAGATTAAAGTATATTGGCAAATATTTAGGCAGGAGCAGGGTATTGCAGCTGGAGGATGAGTTTACTTTTGCAGAATATGATTACATAAAGCGCAAAGTGCAAAGCGAAAAGCGCAAAACAAAAATACAACATACCAAGAGCCCTGTGGATTATCAACGCCAGATAAAAGATTTAAGCGAACTTCGGTTAATGGGGAAATCGATGAATATCGTGGCGAAAGTCTTTGAGCAGGTGAGAAAACAGTTGAGATTGCGATTATGGACGGAGATAGGCCTTGCCAATTTTATCAAGACCGCTGGGCTAAAACTGGGCGCGGAAGATGTAAGTTTCCCGCCTATCGTTGCTTCGGGAGTAAATGCCGCAATCCCGCACCATATCCCATCGTCTAAATGCCTGAAAGCGGGGGAATCCATTATCACAGATTTTGGTTTTAAGTACAAAGGCTATTGCAGCGATTTTACCAGGACTGTGTTTTTAAAACGGGCACCATTAAAACTTGAACAAGCCTATAACCATGTGGAGAAGGCTTATCATGCATCAATGGCTTTAGTATTAGTAGGTACGAAAACGCGCGATGTGTATAAAAGGGCTGTGGATGTTTTAGCGGAAAAAAAGTTGGATAAATATTTTATACATAATTTAGGCCACGGAGCCGGTCTTGAAATTCACGAGCTTCCAAATTTGTCGCCTAAGTCAAAAGATGTCTTGGAAAACGGTATGGTCTTTAGTATTGAGCCCGGAGTGTATATCCCGCGGTTGGGTGGTATACGGATAGAGGATTTGGTATATTTACATAAGGGCCAGACAAAAAAATTTATTCATATACAAACTGAATTAAGAAGTAATATTTTATAAAAAAATATGGGAGAGTTTGAAGATAATCAGGCATCGGAAACAGAAAGAGTCTTGTTGGTTATGGAATTAAATTTCTATTTGTCCAAGGCGGATGAGGTTCTAAATAAAATTAGGGAGGTTGGAGCAAGTAGCGGAAAATTTAACAAAATGGAACAAAATTTGCAGGATTTTATTGCCATAACTCGATCGGTTTTGCAAAATGAAAAATTGGTACAAACCCAAATTCTTGAAAATATGGTTAAAAGAGCAAAAGAACTTGGTCTGGAGAAAGCTTAAATGAAATATCTAAAAAAAGTTTTAAAAAACGGACTTACGGTTATTGAAGTTCCGTCTTTCGACGCCGAGAGCGTGGTGGTGGATTTTTTTGTGAAAACCGGCTCCCGCTCGGAGTCAGCAAAAGAGTCGGGGATTTCCCATTTTTTGGAACATTTTTTGTTTAAGGGCAGTAAAAAATACCCCAGCGCCATGGCAATATCATCACTCATTGATTCCATTGGCGGGGAGATGAACGCTAATACCGGTAAAGAGCACACACAGTATTTTATTAAAGCCGCATCCAAACATTTTACTTTAATTTTTGAGGTACTTACCGATATGATGCAGAATCCGCTTTTGAATCCAGTGGAATTGGAAAAAGAAAAAGGTGTGATTATTGAAGAAATCAATATGTACAAAGACACACCAATCTATGAAATAGAAAATGTGTTGGAGCAAACCATGTGGCCGGGCACACCTTTGGGCCGGGATATTGCAGGCACCAAAGAGACTGTCAGGAAATTTAACAGAAAGATGTTTCAGGATTACATTAACAGGCATTATCAGATCCCGAATATGATTTTAGGCGTTTCCGGAAAATATGACAGGAGAATGTTATATAAATTAATCCAGAAATATTGGGTGTCTCGTCCAAAAAAATCTTTTCATGGATGGCAGAAGGTTAAAGATAGACAGGCGAACTTTAGAATAAAAATCGAATACAAGCAAACCGAGCAGGCGCATTTGTCTTTTGGTTTTAAGTCTTTTGCTTATGGTGACAAACGCAATCCCGCTGTCGCGGTTTTGGCTGCAGTTTTAGGCGGTGGCATGTCCAGCCGGCTGTTTAACGAGGTAAGGGAAAAGCGCGGACTGGCTTATTATGTGCGAGCTGTGCCTAACAGTTTCCAAGATACGGGAGCGTTCAGCATCGGCGCTGGCGTACAAATCGGGAAAATTGAGGAAGCAATAAGAATAATTTTAGGTGAATTAAAGAGAGTTAAGAATGATCATTTGGACGCAAAAGAATTGTTAAAAGCAAAAGAATATTTAAAAGGCAAGACCACCTTAGCTTTGGAAGACAATCAAAACCGCCTGGATTGGTTTTTGGAACGGCAGGCGTTTTTCCCAAAAATAGAAAAGCCCGCGGAAGTTTTTAAGAAAGTTGATGCCGTCAAACCGTCGGACGTTGTAAAAGTTGCCAAGGAGCTGTTCCAAAGAAAGAATTTAACTTTGGCAATAATTGGTCCATACAAAAACCAAAATAAGTTTAAGGAGCTTCTCAATGTTTAAAGTTGGGGCACACGTAAGTATAGCCGGAGGGGTTTGGAATGCGCCAAAGAACGCGGAAGTTTTAGGCTGCGAAACTTTTCAGATTTTCAGCCGATCGCCGCAAGGAGGCGAAGCCTCAGTAATTGATGATTTGGTGGCTAAAAGATTTAAAATTGAAATGCAGAAATATAATTTTAAGGAGTTTGTTATTCACTGTCCGTATTTTATAAATTTTGGTTCCAGTAATAACCGCGTTTTTTACGGTTCAATATCTGTTATACAGAAAGAGCTAGAGAGAGGAAGTTTGCTCGGCGCAAAATATGTAATGACACATTTAGGTTCTTTTAAGGATCTTGGTGAAAAAAAAGGAATAAAACAAGTTAAAGAGGGCTTAAAAAAAGTTTTGCAGGGATATGGAGGTTCATCACGATTTCTTTTAGAGATAGCCGCAGGAAGCGGGGAAATTATTGGTGATACTTTTGAAGAACTAGCGGAAATTATGGAGCCTTTGAAGAAAATGAAAGGCTTTGGCGGAATTTGTTTTGACACCCAACATGCCTTTGCCAGCGGCTATGATTTGCGGGATGCCAAGTCAGTCGCGTTAACTTTTGCGGAATTTGACAAAGCCATTGGTCTTCAGTGGTTGAAAATGAGCCACATAAACGATTCCGAGGTTAATTTGGCATCTCGTAAGGATAGGCATGAGCACATTGGGCAAGGAGAGATCGGGGAACAGGGATTTTTAGAAATTATGAAGTATTTAAAGGCCAAAATTAAAGGAAATTTTCTCTTGATTTTAGAGACCGAACATGATAAAGTAAAACAAGATATTAAGATTTTAAAAGCTTTGAGAAATAAAGTTTCGAAATAGAAAGGAAAAATATGAAAAGTCGAGAATTCCAAGAAAAACAAAATCCAGAGAGGGTTTTAGTTGCGGACATGGAAAGAAGATCTTCGGGAGAGAGTAAGGAACAGTTTATTGAAAGAGCTTTGAGACAGAGGAAGACTTTAGAGAAATTGCGGGAAGCTCCAGATTTTTAAATTATTTAAAGCTTTAATTAATTTATGGACGAAAAGATTAAAAATATTATTTATTTAATTGAGCAGTCTCCTTTGGATGAAACTATTAAAGAAATCCTTATTCGGGATTTAAAGACTGAAGGTCTTACGGATTTTCTAAAAGAGCAGATAAAAGCTTATTGCACGGAAGGGATTAAGCAGTTAGACGAAAGGATAGAACAGGCAAAAGAAGATTTACAAGCGCAGAAAAATCCATCCTAAGGGATGGATTTTTCGGTTTGGATATCGTATTATAAATATATGACCCAGTAATACAACATTCAATAAGCTTATGCTTGTTGCTGGGAATCTGATTGTACTGCGGTCTTTAGATAAACATCTTCTATTTTGTATAACTATCCTTGTTATAGATTAAGCATAAGCTTCTCCAAACGTCTAAACTTATAATAATATAAATGTACAAAATCAAATATACGTCTTTATTATTAAAGCCTGTTCTAAACGTTTTTCAGACGTTTGGAATTGAATGTTGATATACTGGGATGAAATTCCAGGATTTAGAGTACTCAACGCAAGTTATATTAAAAGTTGTTTTCGCCGTTTTGGCGGTAGCCTTTTTGTGGGTAATTCGTGACATTATCGTTTTGCTAATTTTGGCCTTAATTTTGGCTTCGGTTATGGAGCCCATGGTGGAGTATTTTAATAAGAAGAAGGTGCCTAAAGCGGCAAGCATCTTAGCCGTTTATATTATAATTTTAAGCATCGCCGGGGTAGTTGTTTATTTATTGATTCCGCCCGTGGTAGAGCAGTTTAAGCAGTTTGCCGCTAATTTTCCCCATTACGTTCAGGTTTTGCAGGAAAAAATTGGCGCCAGCTTTTTAGAAACCCAAACGGTTAAGAATTTTTCCAGCCAAATTTTTACGGAAGGAAGCATTGGCGGCGGATTTTTGCATAGCACTTTCGGTGTATTTACCGGCGCGTTGTCTTTGATTACCGTTCTGGCGCTGTCTTTTTATATTGTTACCGAAGAACGGGGGATGAAAAATTTTATTGCAGAGCTTTTGCCTCCCCAGCACCAAAAATTCACCAGCAACTTAATAGATAAAATTCAGAAAAAAATGGGGCTTTGGATTTTAGGACAATTAATTTTAAGTTTTACTATTTTTTTGGCCTCGTTTATAGGACTTAAACTTTTGGGAGTCCAGTACGCGCTGTTTTTAGCTTTGCTGGCCGGTATTTTGGAAATAATTCCTTACTTAGGTCCAATACTTTCCGCCGTGCCGGCCGCATTTTTTGCTTTCCTGCAGAATCCGCCTTTGGCAATAGCCGTAATTGTTCTTTATATAGTTATTCAGCAAACAGAAAACTATTTGCTTACCCCGAAAGTTATGGCTAAAACCGTAGGCATGCCACCTCTGGTAGTTTTGCTGGCTTTGCTGATTGGCTTTAAGCTGGCCGGAATAGTCGGGTTTTTAGTTGCGGTGCCTTTAGCCGGGGCAATTACCGTGGTTATTCATGAATTTTTAGATGCCAGACAATCGCCGGTATAATTTGTTAAAAAGTTGCAAAATCGCTATAATAAAAGGGTTTTAAACCCTTTTTTTATAAGATGGCTGAAAAAGAAAAATTTTACATTACCACAACCCTGCCTTACGTGAATGCGGACCCGCATATTGGGTTTGCTTTGGAAATAGTGCAGGCGGACGTTATTGCGCGTTATCAAAAGCTCCTTGGCAAGGAAGTATTTTTTAATACGGGGACGGACGAGCACGGCGTAAAAGTTTATAACAAAGCAAAAAAATCAGGCAAAGAAATTCAGGCTTACGTGGATGAGTACGCGGGAAAGTTTAAAAGATTGATGCCGGCTTTAGGCATAAGCGATGATATTTATTTTATCCGTACGACTGAAGAACATCATATTAAGGCCTGCCAGGAATTTTGGAAACGAGTGGACAAAAATGGTTATATAAAGAAAAAAAATTATAAAGTAAAATACTGCGTTGGCTGCGAACTGGAAAAGACTGACAAGGAACTGGAGAAAGGCAAATGCCCAATCCACCCGAACTTGGGGCTGGAAATTAGGGAAGAGGAAAATTATTTTTTTAAGTTTTCAAAACTGCAAAAAAAATTATTATCGCTTTACAAAAGGTATCCTGACTTCGTAGTGCCTGATTTCAGATTTAACGAAATCAGAAAATTCGTGGAAAGCGGTTTGCAGGATTTCAGCATCAGCCGGCTCAAAGAAAAGATGCCTTGGGGCGTGCCGGTTCCGGGGGATCAGACCCATGTAATGTACGTGTGGTTTGACGCGCTTATTAATTACATTTCCACACTTGGTTGGCCCCCCCACCCTTCCTCCCCCTCGAGGGGGGAGGAGAAAGGAGGGGGCGATAAGTTTGTTGAGTTTTGGGGCACGGCCGATCATCCAAGAGCATTGCAGATTGCGGGCAAGGACAATTTGCGTCAGCAGTCCGCTATGTGGCAGGCCATGCTTTTGGCCGCAGGGCTTCCTTCTAGCCGCCAAATTATTATCCACGGGTTTATTACTTCCGGCGGGCAGAAAATGTCAAAGAGTCTGGGAAACGTCGCGGATCCGTATCAAATATTAGACCAACTGCAATCAAAAGGTCTTTCTAAAGAGCAGGCAATAGATGCTTTGAGATTTTATCTTTTGGGTGAAATTTCCACTTTTGAAGACGGTGATTATTCTTGGGAGCATTTGGTGGAAATCTATAACGCAAAATTTCCCAAAGGTCTTGGTAATTTGGTTAGCAGGATAACTACTTTAATTGACAAGGACCTTGATGGAGAACTTCCAGAAAAATTACAAGGTTTTGAAGTTACTACTCCATCTGATGTGGACATAAAAAGAGCTATAGAAAGTTTTAGATTTCATGATGCTTTAGGATTGATTTGGCAAGTGGTTGACGGGACAAATAAAATTATACAAGAAGATAAAGCTTGGGAAATCGCAAAGACAAACAAGGAAAGTTTTAAAACCTTGAGCAAGCAGGTTATGAATAACATAAAATTTATAGCTAATCAATTGGCGCCTTTTTTGCCAGAGACGTCAAAGGAAATTTTGAAAATCGTTACCGCGAAAAAGATTAAGAAGTCTGGTGTTTTATTTCCCCGTATTTCATAATTCCTAATTCTTACTTCATAATTTATGTTATTTGATACTCACGCGCACGTGAATTTTAACGCGTTTCAGGAGGATGCCAAGGAAACCCTGCAGCGAGCTTTAGACGAGGGCGTGTGGGTTAATAATGTCGGCACGCAAATCCAAACCTCAAAGCAGGCGGTAAAATTGGCTAACCAGTTTGAAGAAGGAGTGCTTGCCACCATTGGTTTACACCCGGTCCATACTTACAGCCAGCATTTAGACGAGGAAGAAACCAGCTTTCAGACCAGGGAGGAAAAGTTTAATTACGATGATTATCGCGCGCTTGCAGAAAATCCTAAAGTAGTGGGCATAGGGGAGTGCGGGTTAGATTACTATCGTCTGCCCAATGATGACGATTATGATAAGGTAAAGGGACTTCAAAAGAGTGCATTTTTGCAGCAAATCAAACTGGCGAAAGAATTAGACAAGGCCTTAGTGGTGCATTCGCGTTCAACCAAGGATACGGATGACGCATGCGAGGATATTTTGGATATTTTGAAAGAGCAGGGCGTAGAAAACCATCGTTTCGTATTACACAGCTACACCGGAAGCCCGGAGGTTTTGCAGAAGTTTTTGGGGCTTGGAGGCTACGTAAGCTTTAACGGTATCATCACATTCGACAAAACCGGGAATATTGAAAAGTTGGTAAATTTGGCCTCGCTTGATAAAATTTTAGTAGAAACAGATTGTCCTTATTTAACCCCGGTGCCGAATAGGGGCAAAAGAAATGAACCTAGTTTTGTTAAGTACACAGCAGAACATTTGGCCAAGCTTAAAGGAGTTTCGTTTGATGAAATTTCTGAAATCACAACAAACAATGCTAAAAAATTATTTAAGCTTTAAATGAGTAAATACAACCCTTCAAAAATAGAAAAAAAGTGGCAGGAGTATTGGCAAAAAAAGAAGCAATTTTTTGCCAAGGATTTTTCAAAAAAGCCAAAAAAATACATTTTGGTGGAATTTCCATATCCAAGCGGCGCAGGTTTGCATATGGGACATTTGCGGCCTTATGTGGCGGGGGATATTTACGCGAGGTACCACCGTATGTGCGGGTATGAGGTTATGTTCCCAATCGGCTGGGACGCTTTTGGCCTGCCGGCGGAAAATTATGCAATAAAAATGGGCGTGCATCCCAGCAAAACCGTGGCGCAAAACATCAAAAACGCCAAACAGCAAATGCTTTTCTGGGGTTTAAGTTTTGATTTTAGCCGCGAAATAAACACCACAGACCCAAATTATTACAAATGGACGCAGTGGATTTTTTTGCAAATGTTTAAAAAAGGTTTGGCGTACGAGTCCACTGGGGTTATTAATTGGTGTCCTTCATGCAAAACCGGCCTTGCTAATGAGGAAGTGGAAGGTGGAGTTTGCGAGCGTTGTGGCGCAAAAGTAGAAAAGAAAGAACTTAAACAGTGGTATTTGCGCATTACCGCGTACGCGGAGAAATTATTGGAGGGTTTGAAAACTCTTAATAAATGGCCGGAGCCTGTGAAGCTACAGCAGGAGAATTGGATTGGCAGGAAAGAGGGGATAGATATTACTTATGATATTGAAAGGAAAACCAATATTGTAATTTTACATGGTTTTACCGGGCGTGCCGATAAAAATTTCATCCCTTGGCTTAAATTTTTTTTAGAGAGAAAAGGTTTTTCTGTTCAGACTCCTCAAATGCCTAATACTGAGAACCCCAAAGAAGAAGAACAGGTGGGTTATGTTTTAAAGAATTGCAAATTTGATGAGAATACTATTTTGGTAGGACATAGTTTAGGCGGAGTCGTAGCTATGAAGACTTTACAGAAGTTCAATAAAAAGATTAAGGGTTTGGTTCTTGTTGCTCCGGCGATAGAACCAAAATTCCATAACGCTCCCCATCGGCCATTTTGGGAAAATTTTTCATGGAAAGATTTAGATTATAAAAAGTTGGAAAAATTTTCAGGTTTTAGGCTGGTGCTTTCCGATTTGGCGGAAACTCGCCGAAAAGAATACTTGGAATATCTTTCGAATAAGATCAATGCCGGCTTGATTACCGTCAATGCTGAGAAAGAACATTTTACCGCTAATGCTGAACCTACTATTTTACAAGCTTTGTTGCCGCAAATCACCTGTTTTACCACGCGGCCGGATACGAATTTTGGCGCGACTTTTGTGGTGTTGGGGCCGGAGCATTCTTTATTGAAAGACAGGAATATTTTGAATATTGAAGAAAAGCTTTGGACAGAAATTGAAAAATATAAAGAAAAAGCATCTTCGGAATCGGAAGAACTGCGTATGGCGGAGAACCGCAAGAAAACCGGAGTATTCACCGGACTTTATTGCATAAATCAATTGACCAACTATCGCATGCCTGTGTATGTGGCGGATTATGTTTTGGGAAATGTAGGCACGGGCGCGGTAGTGGGTGTGCCTGGGCATGACAAGCGTGATTTTGAATTCGCGCAAAAATTTGGTTTGGAAGTAAAAAGAGTAGTGCAAAAAGATAAGAGTGATACGGTGCCGATTACTTTAATCGGACAGGTCCAGGAAGAAGAGGGGATAATGGTAAATTCGCAATTTTTAGATGGTTTAAATATCCACGAGGCTACGCAAAAAATAATGGACTACATGGAAAGTAAAGGGTATGGCAAAAGGGTGGTAAATTATAAACTTCGCGATTGGGTATTCAGCAGGCAAAGGTATTGGGGTGAACCGGTTCCAATAATCCACTGCGAAGACTGCGGAATAGTGCCGGTGCCGGAAAAAGATTTGCCGGTCAAGCTTCCTAACGTAAAAAAATACGAGCCTACGGGTACGGGAGAGTCGCCTTTGGCGGCCATGAAAAATTGGGTGAAGACCAAATGCCCCAAATGCAAAAAATCGGCTTACAGAGAGACCAATACTATGCCTCAGTGGGCAGGCTCTTCTTGGTATTGGCTTAGGTATACGGACTCAAAGAATAAAAAAGAATTTTCATCAATCAAGAAACAAAAATATTGGACGCCTGTGGATGTGTATTTTGGCGGTATGGAGCATACGACTTTGCATTTGCTTTATAGCAGGTTTTGGAATTTGTTTTTGCACGATGAAGGACGCGTCAGTTCGCGCGAGCCCTATGTCCAGCGAAAGCCCCACGGAATTGTTTTGGGCCCGGATGGAGAAAAAATGTCTAAAAGCCGTGGCAACGTGGTGGATCCGCAAAAAATTGTTAAAGAATACGGCGCGGATACTTTGAGGATGTACGAAATGTTTTTGGGCCCGCACGAACAGATGATTGCCTTTAACGACCAGGGAGCAGTCGGGGTGAAGAGATTTTTGGATAGAGTGTGGGAATGGGGAAACAGGAAGTCAACAGTCAACAGTCAACAGTCAACAGTGTCGGAGAAAGTAAATAGGGCGCTGCACCGCCTCATCAAAAAGATTACTGAAGACATAGAGGATTTTCATTTTAACACTGCGATTTCCGCGTTTATGGAATTTCATAATCAGGTTAAAGATGAGAAAATTGATATTGAATTAATCAAGAAGTTTTTGGTTTTACTGCATCCTTTTGCTCCGCATATAACGGAAGAGTTAAATCAAATTTTGGGTGGTAAAACGTCACTGCAGCACGAGAAATGGCCGGAGTACGACCCCGCGCTGATTGTTGATGAAATAGTGGAGATTGTTGTACAGGTAAACGGCAAGGTTAAAGGTAAGATTCAAATTCCGTCCGGAAGCGGGGAAGATGCGGCAAAACAGGAGGCGGTAAAACTGGAAGTGGTGAAGAAAGCTTTAATAGGCGACAGCGTGAAAAGAGTGATTTTTGTTAAAGACAGGCTGATTAATTTGGTGATTTAAGATTTTAGATTTAATGACCATCATTGATTACGAAACAAAAATTCACAAACAAATCATCAATTTTTGCGTTTATGCTTTAAAGCAGGGAAAAGTCGTGGCTTACCCGACGGATACTTCTTATGGTTTGGCGGTGGACGTTAGGAATATTAAAGCAATTAAAAGGTTATACCGCGTGAAAGAAAGGCTGTCGCGTCAGCCGGTGCATGTAATCGCGCCCAGCGTTAATTATGCCAGGAAAATTGTCCAATGGAACAAGATCGCGCACAAGTTATCGAGCAGGTTTTTCCCAGGACCATTAACGCTGGTGCTCAAGTTGAAAGCTAAAGGTGAAAAGTTTAAAATTTTGTCAGGGGGCACGGGATTTCTTGGTATCAGGGTGCCAAAAAATAAAATCGCGCTTGACTTAGTCAAGTATCTTAAAGCTCCGATTACCACTCCCAGCGCGAACCCGCCGAATTCCAAAGGCGGGTATGATAGTTATTCTGTGGCGGATATTGTAAAGCAGTTCGCAAATAAAAATTGTCAACCCGACATTATCATCAACGCCGGCAAATTACCGAAGCGCAAGCCTTCAACAATGGTGAAGATACACAATGGGCAAATAAGCATCTTGCGCAGAGGTCCTATATCTGAAACCCAAATCAAAAATTTCATATCATAAATTTTAATTTTTGTGTTACATAAAATTCCCATCCCTCATTATTTTCAATCGCAGGTAAAAGCCGAAATCGGAGAAGTCTATGCCTATTCCGCCATAGGTTACTTTGCCCGCTCAATGATGCTTTTGTTTGAGCCGATTTTTATGTACGCGGTTTTGGGCTTGAGCGTAACTAAAATTTTGTGGTTTTTTGCGGCCGTTTATGGAATTTATATTGTGATTATGCCGTTTGGCGCCAAGCTTGCCAGTATGTGGGGTTATAGGCATGTGATGGTGATGAGCGTTCCTTTTTTGGTTGCTTACTGGTTCTCGGTGATGTTCTCCCAGTCTCTGCCGCTTTTGCTTTTGATTGCGCCGGTTTTGTATGCTGTTCAAAAAACCTTGCTGTGGCCGGCGTATAACGCGCTGATGGCAAGGTATTCCGACTCTAAGCAAATGGGCAGGGAGTTCGGAGTTGTTTACGCGATTTTCGACGTAATGCACATTTTGGGCCCGTTTGTGGGAGGCGTCTTAGCGCAGAAGTTTGGTTTGCAAATTACTTTTATTGTGAGCATTATAGTTTATGCAACATCCGCAGTGCCGCTTTTGCTTTCCAAAGAAATATTTACCCCTAAGCTTTATAACTATAAAGACACCTGGGAATTTTTTAAGACCTACCCAAAACACTTTTTGGGGTATCTAGGTTTTGGCGAACAGGCGGGAATTTTTGTGGCCTGGCCGATTTTTATTTACTTAGTGGTGAAAAATTATGAAAGCACCGGGCTTTTGGCGACCATTGCCAGCTTCATCGCCGCGTTTCTGGCTATTATTATCGGTAAAGTTTCTGACAAATATACCAAAAGAGTGCTTATAAAAGTCGGGGCATTTTTTACCGCCCTTGTTTGGGCGGCAAGGTTTTTGGCCAAAGGTTTTTTGGGCACGCTGTTTATAGACGGGCTTTCCAAGGCTTCAAGGGAGACCGCGATTATTCCCAGCTGGTCTTTGGGGCTGATTAGAGCCAAATCCAGCCATATTTTAAGCTATGTGGTGTTTTTTGAGCAAAGCATAGCCATAGGCACCTTTATTACTTTAATGCTGTCTATTTTGCTTTTTAGTCTCACCGGGAGCTTTATGGTATTATTCGTATTAGCAGGGCTTATTAGTCTGCTTTATATGTTTATATAAAAAGCTGATAGCTAATAACTAATAGCGAAAAATTGTTATGTCAAAATATAAATTTCAAATTAAATTTAGTAGCCTAATTTGGTGACAATAGTTTTTAATTTGTCAATTTTCATTATTAGCTATTAATTATTCGTTAATTTATTATGAATTATTCTACCATTCAAAAACAAGATCCGGGTTTATATAACATCATAAAAAAAGAAGAAGATAGGCAAAAGCACGGGCTAGAGCTTATTCCTTCTGAAAACTACGCTTCGGAGGTAGTTTTGGAGGCCATGGGAAGCATTTTGAACGATAAATACGCGGAAGGCTATCCGAGTAAGCGATATTATGGTGGTAACGAGTTTATAGACGAAGTGGAAGTTTTATGCCAAAAAAGGGCACTTGAGGCTTATGGGCTAAACTCTAAGGAGTGGGCGGTAAATGTCCAACCCTATTCCGGAAGCCCGGCGAATTTGGAAGTTTATTTCGCGCTAATGGATTTTGGCGATACGCTAATGTCTTTGGAGCTTTCGGAAGGCGGGCATTTAACGCACGGGGCGGGAGCGAATTTTTCCGGCAAAGCTTATAAGGCCGTGCATTATCCTTTGAACCCTAAAACCCAAACACTGGATTACGAGGTGATAGAGAAACTAGCCAAAGAGCACAAGCCAAAAATTTTGTTGGCAGGCTATACGGCTTATCCACGCTCTATTGATTTTAAAAAGTTTGCGGAAATTGCCAAAGAGGTCGGTGCTTATTCCATGGCGGACATTTCCCATATTTCGGGATTG
Organism: uncultured Candidatus Saccharibacteria bacterium; assembly: GCA_964561655.1. GTDB lineage: Bacteria > Patescibacteriota > Doudnabacteria > UBA920 > UBA920 > CAZLQG01. The sequence continues at coordinate 17,379 of CAZLQG010000009.1, forward strand.
GTGGCGGTAGGGGAGCATCCTTCACCGTTTCCTTACACGGATATTGTGACTACGACCACGCACAAGCTTTTGCGCGGCCCGAGATCTGCAGTGATTTTTTCCAAGCGTTCTACGACGCGCGACGGCAAATCCATTTCAGAATTAATTGATAAAGCCGTATTCCCCGGCATGCAGGGCGGTCCGCATGAGCACACCATCGCTGGGGTTGCGGCCGCGTTTAAGGAAGCAAGGACCCTACAGTTTAAGGAGTACGCCAAGCAGGTCGTGAAGAACGCCAAGACTTTGGCGGAAAGCTTAATCAAAAACGGCATTAAGCTCGTAAGTGGAGGTACGGATAACCACTTAATCCTCGTGGATTTAACTCCATTCGGGTCCGGCAAGGGGTATTTTGTGCAGGAAGCTTTGGATTTGGCCGGCATTACCTTAAATAAAAACACTATTCCTGGTGAACCAGTGTCGCCGTTTTTTCCTTCGGGAATACGCTTGGGTACGCCTTCTTTGACTACCCGCGGGTTTAAGGAAGAAGAGATGAAACAAATAGGTAAGTGGATTGCAGAAATAATTAATGAAGTAAAGGATTATAGTTATGATTCGGATAAAGAAAAACGAACTGCAGAAATTGAAAAATTCAAAAAGGAAATTAAGCAAAATGGGAAAATAAAACAAACTAAGCAAAAGGTTGCAAAAATGTGCGAGAAATTCCCGGTTCCAGGCATAGACTAACATTCCTATTTTTGGCTTTTGGGGACATTGTCGGCTAACTTTTGGATAATATGTTTTAGCGTACTAGTACAGTGAAACATAAAGAGACAAAGTTTTCTAATTTATGGAATTAGACATCGTATTATTGCCACCGAAAAGACTGTGCGAAAAAATTGGTCAGTCAATGTTAAATTTGGCCAAGTATTGTAAGTTTTGGTTTGTGGTGGACAACAGGAAATTAAAGCCGCATATCTCACTTTTGCATTTAAAGGCTTCGCAGAAAAACCTAAGCCTGATTTTTCAAGCAACTCAGAAGATGGCGTTTAAATATTCCAGCATAAAATTTTCAAAGCCGCATTTCCATAAAGGAAGAAAGTTTTTAACTATTGGGTTTTCTATACCAAGTAGTTTATATAGACTGCATAAATCAATAAAAAAAATATTAGTATTTTGCGAAATGGAACTGTAAATTTGCCCTTTGGGCGCAAGACAGCAAAGCAGAAAAGATATATTAAGAATTACGGGGTTGGTAATATTTTTGAATTTTTTGTGCCACACATTACTTTGGGTTGGCTGAGAAAAGAAAAAGAAATGCAAGAAGTTTTTGTCGAACTAAATAAGATTAAATTAAAGGAATTTATGGCGGACCGTTTGGCGGTCACGCAGGTAAATCGCCGGCATCAGGTAATTAAAGTTTTAAAAGAGTTTAAGTTGAAATAAAATGGAAATATTTCAGGCGTTTGTTTTGGGGGCGGTGCAGGGTTTAAGTGAATTTTTACCGATATCATCCTCTGGCCATTTAGTCATCGTCCCTTGGCTTTTTAGCTGGCGGGACCCGGGACTGGGCTTTGACGTGGCGCTGCATTGGGGTACGCTGTTTGGCGTGGTTGCGTATTTTTGGCAAGACATAATTTTGATAATAAAGGGTTTCTGGCATAGTTTGTTTAAACAATCGCGGGATTTACAGAATAACATCTACCAGAAGCTTTCTTGGTTTCTTATAATAGCCAGCATCCCGGGAGCAATTATTGGTAAATTGTTGGAACAGCAGGCAGAAAGCGTGTTCAGGAACCCGTTTTTGATCGCGCTTACTTTGGGCGGTTTTGGTTTGGTTTTGTGGCTTGCGGACTTTTATGGCAAGAAAACAAAGAATTTAGACAAGATTAGCTGGACTCATTCCGTTCTGATTGGGTTGAGCCAGGCGCTTGCAATAATCCCTGGCGTGTCGCGCAGCGGCTCAACAATGGCAGCGGGCTTAGGCTTAGGGTTTAAGCGCGCGGATGCGGCAAGGTTTTCTTTTTTAATGTCCATACCCATCATCTTCGGCGCGGGATTGGTTAAGATTGGGGAATTCACAAACGGTGTTTCCAGCGTGGAATTGATTGTGGGTTTTTTGAGCGCGGCGGTGTTCGGTTTTTTGGCCGTAAAGTATCTTTTAAGATTTTTGACAAAGAACAATTTTAACATTTTTGTGTGGTACCGGCTGGCCTTAGCAGCATTGATTTTGGTAGTCTATTTTGGTAGAATGTAAAGGCTATTTAAGCCGGTGTGGCGGAACTGATTGAGGCCGAGTGGCGGAACTGGCAGACGCACACGACTCAAAATCGTGCGAGGAAACTCATGAGGGTTCGACTCCCTCCTCGGCCACCATGGAAAGACGCGTCCCGACTTAAGCGTTGGGATATCGCAAGATGTGTGGGTTCGACTCCGACCACCGGCACCAAAAGCAGATTTATGCAAGATTCAAATCAACAATCCAACATTACTATTGAACCTTTAGATTCTTTAAATATGAGTGCGTCGCAGGTTGCCGTTAAAGAGCCTTCCGCGGAGGGTTCTTCACAAAACGAAAAAATTTCTTACGAAGATGCCTCCATCCAGGAAATAGAAGTAAACAAAATTTCGCCTAACCCTTTCCAACCCAGAAAGTTTTTTGACGAGAGTGCCTTGAGGGAACTTGCGGCCTCCATAAAAGAACACGGGGTAATCCAGCCTCTGGTAGTAAGTCCTACGCCTTCGGGGTATGAATTGGTAGTTGGCGAAAGAAGGTTCCGCGCGGCGCAGCTCGCCGGGCTATTAAAAGTTCCGGCCATTGTAAAAGTGGCGATGGTTGACCAGACTAAGCTGGAAATGGCGTTGATAGAAAATATCCAAAGGAAAGATTTGAATCCCATAGAAGAGGCGCAGGCTTACGAGCGGCTTATAAAAACTTTCAACTTAACGCAAGAAGAAGTGGCGCGGAAAGTCGGCCGGTCGCGTCCGGCGGTTGCCAATACTATTCGTTTGCTGAATCTGCCGGCGGAAGTGCAAAGGGCGATTATAGAAGGCAAGCTTACAGAAGGGCACGGCAGGGCGCTTTTGGGCCTTGTAGATCCGGAAAAGATTATTTTAATGACCAAACAGATACTGGAAAAAGGCTGGACTGTGCGCGATGTAGAGCTGCGCGTGAGGGAACTTACCAATAAAAAGCGGTTGGATGCGGCTGCGCCAGATCCAAAATTAATGGCTCTGGAGAGTGAACTTAGGACTAAGTTTGGCACGCAGGTTAGAATTCAAAAAGGCGACAGCGGAGCAGGCCGCATTACTATAGAGTTTTTCAGCGAGGAAGAGCTGGCCGAAATTGTCGCCAAAATGGCGGAAAAACGTGCGCTTGGCGAAGAACAAGGGTATTTGACGGTTTAATGTGGATAAGTGATTGACCCCGTTAGAAAATTAAAAAATGTTCTTTAATACATTATATTTCGCTTTTACTTTAATCTTTTTTCTTATAATAAACCCTAAGTTTTTCTAACGGGGTTTGACATCTTATTTAGTATAAGATACACTATATTCAACTGAATATTCAATTGAACCCAAGCACTAATTAATTTGTCTTACTGTTTTAGCGCAGTAAAGCAAGGTAAACTAATATAAAGAAGGTGTATTCATAAATTTTGAATTAGTGCTGGGTAAACTAGTACAGCAATGCAAAAGTTTTTTAGCCCAATTAATGTTTCCATCCTCCCGGTCTTTGTCAAGACCGTAGTTTGGATTAGGCAAAGGGGCTAAAAGGTTTAGGAAAAGTTTAGGACAAATTTAAACAGACAAAAACCAAGCCTCAAAAGAAAGGGGCTTTTTCTTAAGATAAGCACCTTAAAATATTACTAAAAAAGTTTTTGCTTGCAAAATTTTATCTAAATATTCTGTCATCTCGACCGCAGCGGAGAGATTTGTAAATATAGCGATGGCTATTTCATATACAGATTCCTCGACTTCGCTTCGTTCCGCTCGGAATGACAAAAAGTTTAGGTGAAGCTTCGTGAGCAAAAGCTTACAAGAGTTCGGACAAGCCAGAGGCACGCCTCGACTGCTGAAAGAGAAATCTTCGTGGTATGGCAAGAAGGCCATGTGCTGGTTTGTCCGAAAAAGTTATGGGCGGAGCAGGTCGTTCCTCTACCGGGGATGAGTCAACCGACTCGTAGATCTGAAACGCCCACCAGTTCGGTCCGTCTCGCCGAAAGATGAGGAAAGGAAAAGCAGCGAGCACGAAAAAATAAACAATTGCTTTTCCGTAGAGTCGCTAACGCGATTCCGGACCCACCCAGCTTAGACAGCTCCGGCCAGATCCGTCGTGGTTTTGCCGGAAAAGGTCAACCCCTCTGGGTGACCAGCTGTCCAAGGACAGACGCCGTCCCCTTTGGGACGGCAATCTCGAGTGAGGAGGAATAAGAGTGGAAGGGACTACGCCAGTACGGTGGTGCAAAGCGTGTAACAAGCATACTCCCCACGTAGGAGTATGTGGGGATGGGAAGAAGGAATCTTTTGAATGTGTAGTTTGTCTCGAGATTCCGGAGTTCCAGGAGCACCACGTCGTGACCGACATTGAAGGCGGTCACATATTTGATCTCGTTTCTTCCGCTGGCGTGGCCTAGTTCAGTTGGCTAGGATTTTGGTTGCTCACCCGGCAACCATCAAAAACCGCTAGAAGTCAGTAGTCAGCGTTGCCGCGAAGGATAATATTTTCTACCGGGAACTTTGTGGCAATGCCGTTAGCTAGCGCCAAGGGGACGCTGTTCGGCGGGAATTTCGGGCCCATTTTTCCCGAAAGGGCAAAGGGCTAAGCACTATAGTGAGCCGAACAGTTGCTCCCTTCCGGCGCTGAAGAGTAGGAGGATATATCGAGGCTTATCATCTATGGGTTTGGCCGTTCCCCAAATAATTAACGGTACGTCTGGATTAGCAAAGACCCGATCAGGAGGTGAAAAAGAAAGATCGGGAAACCGCTTCTCCAGGCGTTTTCTTTTTGTTTTGATTAACTCTAAATATGTTTTGGTTTTTTTATATTTAATAATTTGTTATAATATCACAGCATTAAATTTTGCAATATCATCAACGGGGTATAGTATAACGGTAGCCCTGCAGGACTCCGACTTGCCGTTGGAGCCTACGGGGTAAATACGCTTATAGGTTTTACAAACTTGTTTGTACGGGGTATGGGGTAGTGGTAGCCCGCGTGCATGGGGTGCATGTAGTCCCAGTTCGATTCTGGGTACCCCGACCACGCAAGTTTGTAAAAGGGGTGGATGCGAAGTCCCATAGTTTCCGATGTCCATCGGAGTACTACTGGGATAGCCTGGGTTTCCGCCAGAGGCGGACTCGTCTTTGGCTGGGCAATTCCCAGTACCCTGACCATGGATTCGGCAAGCTCACCATGTATCTATGATTAGTGAGATTGGTGGGTCCATTGTAGGATAAAGGCTAGCCTTGAGCGAAGTCGAAAGGCAGCCCGACCAGGAATTAAAGATAATTAAATTAAATTTAAGCAATGACTTTAGATTTTATTAATAGTTCAATATATCCCTGGCTGGTAATCCACGGCGTGAAAATTCTTTTAATTTTGGTTCTGGCCTGGTTGGTTAATAAGTTTATCAGGGTGTTTATTAATCGGTTGGTTGTCAAAGCTTTGGAAAGTCATCAGTTTTCCAGCGACGATTCAAGGAAAAAAAGGAAAGACACTTTAGCGGGCGTGTTCAGCGGCGTGGTAAAAGTAATCATTTGGATAGTCGCCGGCATGATGATGCTTTCGGAGGTTGGCGTGAACATAGGGCCGCTTTTGGCAGGCGCTGGGGTAGCGGGCTTGGCTTTTGGTTTTGGCGCGCAGTATTTGATTCGGGACGTAATTTCGGGAATGTTTTTGATTTTGGAAAACCAGTACAGGGTTGGCGATGTGGTTTCGGTAGATGGGGTTTCGGGCCTAGTGGAAGAAATTACATTGCGCAAGACCGTTTTGCGGGATTTGGACGGAACAGTGCACCATATACCAAACGGGGAAATTAAAAAAGCATCCAACCTTTCCAAAACTTTTTCCCGCGTGAACTTGAATGTTGGCGTTTCTTATTCTTCGGATTTGGACAGAGTAATTGAGGTGGTCAACGAAGTAGGCAACAAGCTGGCAGAAGAAGAAGAATGGAAGAGTTTTATTATAAAGCCGCCGCAGTTTTTGCGCGTGGACAAGTTTGCTGATTCGGCTATTGAAATTAAAATCTTGGGCGAAACTAAGCCTTTAAAGCAGTGGGAAGTAATGGGCGAGCTTAGAAAACGAATAAAAGTTGCATTTGACAAGAACGGCATAGAGATTCCATTTCCCCAGCGCGTCGTACATCAATCAAAGAAGTAATTTATTAATTTAAAAACCGGATATTGTAATTAAACGCTACCTCACTTTTGTGCGATTGCTCAAAAGTGAGGTAGTTTGTTTAATCCAAATTCATTGGCTATAATCAATTTATGAGTGAAATTATTTTAGCTTCCGCCTCGCCCCGCAGAAAAAAGCTTTTAAAAAATTTGGGATTAAAATTTAAAATTGTGCCGAGCAGTTTTACGGAGGATTTTAGTTTGAAGATACCTGCCAAGAAACTTGCCAGACATCTTTCAGCGGGAAAGGCTAAAGTGGTCGCAAAAAATTATCCAAACGGTACCGTGATAGGTGCGGATACCATAGTAGTTCATCAAAATAAGATTTTAGGAAAACCCCATACAAAAAAAGAAGCCGCGCGGATGTTAAAAATTTTGTCCGGCAAAATGCACACGGTAATTACCGGCTATACCATCATAAATTTAAAAAACCGCAAGCAAGTTTCCAAAGCTGTGTCCGCTAGGGTCAAATTTAGGAAATTGAGTGAGTGTGAAATCCAAAAATACGTTAAAAACGGCGAACCACTGGACAAGGCGGGTGCTTACGCCATTCAGGAAAACGCCATGGGTTTTGTGGAAAAAGTTGTAGGGGATTATACTACTATTATTGGTCTGCCTTTACCGGCTTTGATTAAAGATTTAAAAAAATTCGGAGTAAAAATTTGAAAAACTGCAAAAAGCATAAAAGTAAAAATATTTCCAAGTTAAAAAGGAACCAGCTGAAAATTACCCAAGTTAGGCTGGCACTCTTGGATGTTTTAGAGCACGCAGAAAAGCCCTTGAGCGTAAAGGACATAAAAAAGACCTTGGGAGTTTCTAAGGCTGATACGGCCACGATTTACCGAAATTTGGAAGCTTTGAAAAAATTGGGCGTGGTATTGCAGGTGGAATTAAACCGCGGCGAGGCTTTTTTTGAACTTGCGGACCGCGAGCATCATCACCATGTTATTTGTGAAATTTGTGGAAAGATTTGTGACGTGCCAAAGTTCCACCCAAAAACTTTGGAAGAGAACGCGCTTAAGTCTTCCGGGTTTGCCAGAATAAAAAGGCACAGCTTGGAATTTTTTGGTATATGCAAGGAATGTGAAAATAA
>CAZLQG010000009.1:24946-27506 GCA_964561655.1 uncultured Candidatus Saccharibacteria bacterium
GGCGGGACGGCAAAAGCCTTAACATCTGCCGGAGTGGAAACATCAGATGTAGCAGAGCTTGTAGGCGGTAAGGCCATACTCGGGCACCGGGTGGTTACTTTATCGCGGGAAATATATGCGGGGCTGCTTTCGCGCGACACTGATGAAGACCGCACCGAGCTTGAAAGATTAAAGATTCCCCGTATAGATTTGGTTTGCGTGGATTTATATCCTTTATCGGAAGAAATTGCAAAGCAGGGGTCAACTCTGGAATCGGTGATAGAAAAAACCGACATCGGAGGACCGACGCTTTTGCGTGCCGCGGCTAAGGGCAGAAGGATAGTCATTTGCGACCCGGCGGATAGGTCGAAAGTGGTTCAATGGTTAAAGGATGGTAAGCCTGATAAAGATGAGTTTATATCGCAGCTCGCGGCAAAGGCAGAGTATGCAGTGGCGGCTTATGCTTTGGCTTCGGCAAGATATCACAGCCAGGGTAAATATGACGGTTTAGTGGGAGAACAAATTTTAGAATGCAAATACGGGGAGAATGCGTGGCAGACGCCGGCTGGTTTATATGTATCGCGCAATGATGACCCATTGTCTTTATTCAGTTTCCAAATAGTTGCCGGCACTGCGCCGAGTTATAACAATCTGGCCGATTTAGACAGGCTGCTGCAAACCATCACGCACATTGCCGCAGGGTTTGAGGTGAATTTTGGGGAAGTTTCCAAAATTGCAGTGGGAGTAAAGCACGGCAATGCTTGCGGGGCTTCGGTCTTTGATGATGCATCATCAGCTTTGCAAAAAATGCTGGAAGGGGACTTACGCGCGATTTTTGGCGGTGTAGTGATGGTTAATTTTAAAGTGGATGAAAAGTTGGCGGAAGTTTTGCTTTTGTACAAAATGGAAGAGGGCAGAAGAAGGATTTTGGACGTGATTGCGGCTCCGGCGTTTAGTTCAGAGGCCATAGAAATTTTAAAAAGGAAAGGGGACAAATGTAGGTTTTTGGTGAATTCCGGGCTAGCGCATCTATCAAAGGACAGTATTGATAACCATCAGCGGTTCCGTTATGTGCGCGGCGGGTTCCTTGCGCAGCCAAATTACAATTTTATTTTGGATTTAACATCGCCGGAGATTGAGGTGTCGGATAAATTGTCAGACAATCAAAAAAAAGATATTCTGCTTGCCTGGGCTATTGGAAATACTTCTAATAGCAATACGGTAACAATCGTAAAAAACCAAATGCTAATCGGCAACGGCGTGGGCCAGCAGGATAGGGTTGGTGGGTGTGAACTGGCCATAAAGCGCGCAAAGGATTCCCATCATGACATTGAAAATGCGGTCGCCTACAGCGACAGTTTTTTTCCGTTCCCAGACGGGCCGGAAAAACTTAGCCAGGCCGGCATTAAAGTCATACTTGCGACCAGCGGAAGCGTAAAAGACGAGGAGGTAAGAAAGTATTGCAAAGAAAATAAAATAAGTTTGGTTACGCTTTCTGACAAACTAGCGAGAGGTTTTTTCGGGCATTAAGACTAAAGAGGCGAAATAATCTAAATAAAATTTTGTAGTAATAATTATGGATGAACAGGTATACAAGCTTTCTGACGAGGCGTTGGTCAAACAAGTCCAAAATGGTGAGACGGAACTTTTCGCTGAGATTATCCGCCGGTATGAAGCTAAAATGTTAAGATACGCTTATCGTTTCCTTCTTAAAAACGACGCGGAGGATGAGGTACAGGAAGTTTTTTTAAAAGCTTACCAGAACATCCAAAGCTTTAATCCGGATTTAAAATTTTCTTCCTGGCTTTACCGGATAGCGCATAACCAGTTTGTTAATTTAATCAGGAAGCAATCCAGGAGTCCTTTAAGTTTTTTTGATTTTGATACCTTATTTCCCCATCCGGTAGCGCCGCAGCGGACAGAAAGGGAGGTTGAAATCAAGCAAATCAGACAGCAACTAAAGTCGTGCCTAGACAGGTTAGATGTAAAGTATCGTGAAGTTTTAGTTTTATCTTATTTGGAAGAATTGAGTTATAAGGAAATTTCTGATGTGCTGAAAATTCCGGTAGCTACGGTAGGGGTTAGGATAGCCAGAGGCAAACAGGCTTTAAAAAAAGTTTACAAACAGTATTTTGAGGACGAAATATATGGAAAATAACAAGAATAATCATTTTAGAGGCCAACTTTCTAAAAAGGTGCTGGAAAAAATCCAAGCAGGCCAGGTTAAAATGCGTTCCCGTTTTCGGTTCATGTTGACCCACGTGCTGCTAGTTTTGGGGGCAACGGTAGCAATGGCTTTGGTAATCTTTCTTCTGAGTTTTATTATTTTTGCGATTCGCGGCACTGGCACCTGGTATTTATCTTATTATGGTCCCAAAGGAATATGGAGCTTTCTGGCAGTTTTTCCATGGATGATTTTTATTGTAGCCGTGGTTTTACTTATTGTCTTTGAGATTTTTGTTAAGCATTTTTCTTACAAGCGGCCTTTGGTTTACAGTGCCATTGCCGCTTTGATTTTGGCAATGGTATTTAGTTGGGCAACGCTGAAAGTTGGACTGCACAGCCGTTTGCGCGAATATAG
>CAZLQG010000010.1:0-26493 GCA_964561655.1 uncultured Candidatus Saccharibacteria bacterium
TATTTTTCCACGGCAATTCCTTAGTCGACGTGCAGTTTAATGAACTCAACGAAGGCGACAAAGTCACCTTTGACCTTGACGAAAGCGGTCCTAAGGGTCCGGCTGCCGTCAATGTAAAAAGAGCTTAAAATTCTCTTTTAAAAACCCTCTTCCATTTCGGGAGAGGGTTTTTTGGTTAGTGATTATTTAGAGGTTAGACAGATTAAATATAGAAGGTTTACGCCTGCCGTAAGGTTTTTTTCTTTTCATAAAATACCCTCCTTTTCCGCTGCCGCCTCTGGGGTTGTAAAAAACCACCTATGAGAGGTGGTTTTAAAGTATGTATTATTTTTTTGGATTTTTTTTTGTTCCTTATCAATTGACAGTGTATTAATTTTAAGTTATAGTTATCAATCAGGCTTAGCCTGAAATCTCAAACGTGAAAGAGGAACAATCCATGAGTGGTTACGTGTTGTGGTTAGTTTCGTCCATTCTCGTCGGCTTGATAGCCGCCGTAATTGCAAAGTACAAGGGCAGAGATCCCTTTCTCTGGTTCTTGATTGGCGCCGGTTTGAACGTCTTCGTTCTGCTGGTTGCTGTTGGCATACGGACCGGTATCCGAAAAAGGAGAACTCCATGAGCCCGCTTGCAAGGAAAATCACCTATACGGTGACTGCGGTGGTTGGCGCATTTTTGGCCATTCGCCTGCTCGGTCTGCTGATGCTCTGGCCAGTCTACTCTTGGTTTTTTCAGACGATCCGCAATGCGTCTGGAATGCCCGATCTCCTAACCGGCGCTGTGAGCATTTTGTTTACAGCCATAGCCATGTTGGTGCTTCCCATTATGCTCTCGGCAATTTTCTGGCGTCACAACACCCAGAAGGTCTTGATTGTCGCCGGCGCTTTGTCTGTCTGGTTGGTTGTGCTGTACTTCATCTCCCAGCCAAAAGCAGGGCAGTACTTTAACCCTATGACCGGACAGGCTATGTTCAAGTACTCCAAAACCCCGGACGGCAGGATTGAGCTATTCCCGCTTGGTTACGAATACCACCCTCGCTATGGGAACAAGCTCCAAATTGTCACTCCGGAAGTAATTAAGCTGTATGAGGGGAACGGGGCTCAAGTACTGCAAAGTTACTTTCTGAATCAGTTGCTACACACGTTTAGTGGGTTCACAGGTCAAGACACTGTACATCTGGAATCCGTTGTGTTATTGCCAGATAAGACAGTTTTCCGTTTAAGTCACACCAACGGTACACTCCATGATACTCGTCTTAGCTTTCGGCTACGGTCCACTTATTTGGTTGATGACTTCGGCAACATGTACAAAGCAAAGAGCGATACTTTAGACTGGCTGGGTTCTACCACGATCGTTCCATACGAAGTCAAAAGGTTTGATGTTGTATTCCCAAAGCTCCCGCAGGAAGTAAAGAAGTTCCAGTTTATCTATAACGGCCACGTCGCCGTCAGTGTGGAGCTGAGGTAACGATGAGTCGAACCGAAACGGTTACGATTTCCGCAAAACCACCTCCCGAAGCGCCGACAAGGGCAACGGCGCTTCTTCTTTTTGTCAAAAAAACCACCTATGAGAGGTGGTTTTAAAGTATGTATTTTAATACTTATTATAATAGGTATTAAAATAAGTATTATTTTTTTGGAGAAATATTTTCAAAATCTATCCAACTATCTAATTCCGCTTCTGTAGATACATATCCTTTTATATCAATATTGCTCCCTTTATGCATGCCCAAATGTAAATGTTTTCGTTCGCCGTCGGTTTCGGTAGAAAAACCTTTGCCTAAAACTGCAAATTTTTCTCCGGCAGTTAATTCATCACCCACGTTTGCATCAATGCTTGTAAGTTTTAAATGCCCATAAACTATCGTCACATCCAAACTTTCCAGCTCGCAGGCTTGTACTAAAATTTCGCCATAGCCGGCAGCAAAGCGTTTGACCAGTATCTTACCATCACATACGGCGTATATGGCTACGTCAATATCTTGTTCACCATCAAATATTTCAAAATCCGTGCCGGTATGGTATCCGCTGAACTTTTCCGGTTGCACCGGAGAATTTTTAGGCGTGATGTAAATGCCAAAAGGCTTTTTGGTAATGCGTGATAAAATATCAGTAATTGGTTCTTTTAGTAAAGGAGTGGAATTTGCATCATCCGCCGAAAGTGAAATATCAGCCGGGGCGTTTTTTTGCTGTGGGTCGGAGGCGGGTTTTGCGTTGCAGGAGGCGGCGAGCAATATTAAAGCAAACAGTAAAGTTATTTTTTTCATATTATTTAGGATATACGTTAACTGTGACAAGACAAACAAAGCGCTTCAATTTTTTTAAGCCTGGACAAATGTTGAAAATTTGGTTAATATGCAGTGTTCTGGAAAGGAGGATGTAGTATGAGGCTCTTTCTCAACTGTCTTCCATTTTTGTCCTTGGTGCTGGTGGGGTCTTTCGTCTTTCGGGAGGTCCCAGCCCTATCTAAGGATTGGGGACTGCCCAACCACGCACTTCTGGCGATGGGAATTTCCCTGATTGCCGGGATGGCTTTGAGGAGACTCAATTATCAGAAGCATTGGGATACCATTGAGTCAATCCTTGAGGCATTCTGTTGGGGGATGGCGGTTGGGTTGCTGTTCTTTATTCGAAGCTTTGAGGTAGAGGAACAAGTGATGATAGCAAGCGCCTATGCGCTGTTTGTAGGAGTTTGCTGCTGGATGTTTTTCTTTTCCGGCAATTTTATCATCTTTTTGCTCTCTCTGGCTTGGAAGAAAGTGTGGCGGCAAAACAAATGAACCGCGGGATAGAAAGGAGGAATTCCCGCGGTTTTTAATTTGTAAAATTATCTTATAAGCAAGCTTTTTAAATTCGCGATTCTGTTTTCGGTAATGGTCCATTCGTAAATGTCGGTGTTGGCGATGTCTTTTTCGGTTTTAAGCCCACGGTAAATTCTGATAATTTGGGGGAAATGAAACAGTAACAACCTTAAAACGCCATTATGGCCGATTATGCCGATGTTTTGGTGGTGGTAATTATAAATCATGTCAATAATTGCGCTGATTACCCTTTCTCTTACGTCATTAACGTTTTCGCCGCCGAAGGGGCGGTAGTCGTACATTTGCATTTGTTCCAGCTCGCGGTTATTGGGTAAAAGTTTGTCCCAGTCTTCCTGCGGCTGGCCGGTCAGTTTGCCAAAGTCGCGCTCACGCAGGCGGTGGTCGTGGATAATTGGCACAGGCTCGGGAAGTTTGCGGTTAATAAGCGCCGCGGTTTCTTCGCCGCGGTGCAAATAGGAGGTAAACAATATATCGAGATTCAGCTTTTTAATAATCGGGAGGATGCTTTGCACCTGCATAATTCCAATACTGTCCAAATAATCGTCAATTTGGATGCCTTGCCGGATGCGGCTTCGGTTATGCGGCGTTTCGCCGTGCCTGATTAAATAAATTGTGGTTTGGTTCCGGATGTGCACAAAATCTCCTTGGAGGGAAAAACCCTTCTAGGTTTTTCAGGGTTTTCCCCTTCCAACGCTCGGCTAAAGCCTCGCTGCCTCCCTTTTCCAAAGTGTCCAAGGTTCGGGCAAAGCCCGAACCTTGGACATTAAATTTTATCTTTTTTTCTTTTTTGTCTTCGATTGCACTTTGGCTTTTGGTTTGGCCTTTTTTACCTCTTTTTCAATGTGTTTCCAGTAGCTTTTAAGTTCTTTTTCCAGCGCGGTTAATTCTTTTGGCGCAATCTTTTTTACTTTTTTATATTTTTTGGTTACTTCCTTAACCGCTTTTTCGTAAGCAGGCCTACTGACTTTTTTTAAGTTTTCCAGTTTTTCCATTACCTCGGCTTTAGCCTTAAGGTTCCAGGCTTTAAGCTGTTTTTGGTGCTTTTTTGCCTCTTTGCTTCCAAAGAAATAATAAGCGCCAGCGGCAACTGCCGCGGCCGCGCCGACGAGTTCTAATCCTGTCTTTAGGCCCTTATGAGTTTTTTTAGGCATAGGTGTTTCCCCAGTATATCAACTTTCAATTCCAAACGCCTGTTTGGTGGATGGAATTTTGATTAATTGTATATCAAGGTTCGACTTCCTTGAGGATATTAGTATAAATTACTTTAGGCGTTTGGCAAACTCTGCCAAGACTTGGTTTAAGGAATTTTCTCGTACCCACTGTAGGACTTATTTTTAATAATCATGCTAAATATGCACATATTGGCAGAGATTATTGAAAGTTGTATTACTGGGTTCCTTTCCCCCATACCATGAGAATATAAAATAAATTCATGGTAAAAAATTATCTTAGTTGGGTTTTTATTCCTACATACCTAATACTAATCTTTGGTGTGGGGGCGTTTCTTTTTATTATGCATTTTTTTAAAAAAACTGGTGAAATATGAAACTTTTGCTCCGTTGTTTTTTACTTTTTCCCGCAAATCTGAAAGATCCTCGCTAATAATATCCGTGCCCTCACGCGCTTTTTTGGAAATGTAGCGGATATCGTCAAGGATTTTAATAAGGTAATAAATTCCAACAATCAGAAAAAGCGTAAACAACACTACTGCAATAGTGGTGATGAAGAAAAAGATGTCGGATTTTGCCACTTCGTTCATACAATCATTTTAACATATAAACATTTAAACATTCAAATATTAGAAATTCAATAAAAATTTAAAATTTATTCGTATTTCTCAAACACTCTTTTCAGCGTATCCTCGTATTGTTTTCTTATGCTTTCCTCGTGTCCGAGTTCTAAGATTTCATCATTACTGTTGGTGCCCGCGCCTGTCCAGTTGTAAGAGCCGGATGCATAGCCTTTTTCCGTGATTAAAGTTTTTAGGTGCATAATATAGCTGTGGTCTTGCTCCAAAACAGGAATGCCGGCTTCACGCAATTCTTTGATTATGTCTTTTTGGATGTCCAGTTCTGTGGCCTGTTTTTTGTCCGTGATGCCTTTAACGTTCAATCCCCGGTATTTGGCCGCAAGCAAAGCGTCTTTAATGTCATTTCGGGTGAAAGTATAAATAGCAAAATATACGAATTTGTCTGCTTCTCTGGTTAGCTGGATTATTTCCTTATTTAATTCGTGTTCCTGATTGTAGTAGACTTGGACTTGGTGTGCGGGCTGGTATTGGTAGGTGAAGTAGAATTGCGCGCATGCGGCTATTAGCACGACGATGATAATAAGATAGATTTTTTCCTTTGTGTTTGGTTTCATTAGGGAGAATTTTAAATTCTCAATTTTAAAACAATTTCCAATTTAAAAATTTTTAAACATTCAAACATTAGAAATTCAATAAAAATTTAAAATTTAAAATTAGCCGAGAAGGCTTCTGATTTCCTTTTTGGCTTCTCGGCTTTTGATGTATTCACGCTTATCCTGCTTCTTTCTCGCCCTTGCCAGCCCAAGCTTTAATTTCACCAGGCCTTTCTTGCCCGTAGTAAATATTTCTAAGGGTATGATAACCAAGCCCTTTTCTTTTCCTATAAGCTTTTTTATTTCTTCTTTGGTAAGCAGGAGTTTTCTGGTGCGAAGGGGGTCGTAACTATCATTAGGAGAATATTTGTACGGCCCAATATGGCAGTTAATCAAATTGGCGCCAGAAGGGGAAACCGTGGCGTAGCTGCCGGCTAAAGAAACATTGCCCTGTTTTACGGATTTTACTTCCGCGCCTGATAATACCAAACCAGCCGTAAAGTTTTCTTTTATGCCGTAGTCAAAAAACGCCCGTTTATTTTTGGATAGGATTTTCATTATTTTTTATTCCTCCCTTTAAAATAAGGGGAGGTTAGGAGGGGATATTTATTATTTTCTATTATCTTAACAATCCTTTCAAGTACTTTTTCTGGATTTTTAAATACCTCATTATCGTAAAACCTAATTATCTTGATGTTATGAAAATTTAGAAATTTGGCTCGTTGTTCATCATACATTGCGTTTTTGGCCTCCATATGCTGGCTGCCGTCTAATTCTAAGGCTAATCTTAATGTAGGACAATAGAAATCTAAGATATATTTTCCAACTCCATATTGCCGGGTGAATTTAAAATTCATAATTTCTTTTTTTCTAATCATTGACCAAAGTTTGCGTTCCGCGTCTGTAGTGTTGTTTCTAAGTTTTTGTCGAAGTCTTTTTAATTTTGGATTTTGGTACAGCATATCACCCCCTAACCCCCTCTTATTCTAAGAGGGGGATTGATAGGATAATTGTACCATGTTTCACTAAAAGGAGCGTTTTGTGTTATAATAATTAAGATTTATGACTAGTGAAACAATGAAATCATATTTAGAAAGCCTTTTAAAACAAGCCATAAAAGAGCTTGGTTTTAATTTTTCTGATGTCCAGATTACGTTTCCGGATTCCAAATTTGGCGATTATTCCACCAATGTGGGTTTGGTTTTGGCAAAGAAAGAAAACAAGAATCCAAAAGAAGTGGCGGAACTTATCATTAAAAAGATAAAGGAACTGGATAGGAATCAATCGTTTGAAAAGGCTGAAGAAGTTAAAGGTTTTATTAATTTTACTGTTTTTAAGGAAATTTTAGTAAGTCAATTATCATCCATCTTAGAAAAAAAAGATAAATTTGGTGCTTTGGATATTGGAAAAGAAGAAAAGATTTTGGTGGAATATTTCCAGCCCAATATTGCCAAGCCTTTGCATCTTGGGCATTTGGGCACGGCAATAATCGGCGACTGTCTGTTTCGCATACTTTCTTTCGTCGGCTATAAGGCTGAATCCGATACTCACATTGGCGACTGGGGCACGCAGTTTGGGCTTTTGTTGGCTGCTTACAAAAAATACGGCGACGACAAAGTTATTGAAAAAGACCCGATTAACGAACTGAATAAGCTGTATATTAAAATCAATAAGGAAATAGAGAATGACCCCGCGGTGCGCGAAACGGGCAAAGGGGAATTTGTAAAATTGGAGCGGGGCGACGAGGAAAACAGAAAGCTTTGGAAAAAGTTTAAAGACTGGAGCTGGCAGGAGTTTGAGGTGGCCTACCATCAGTTGGGAATAAGAAAGAGCGATCATGACTGGCCGGAGAGTTTTTTTGAAGACAAAATGCCCGCGGTGGTGGAAGAACTTAAAGAACATCAATTATTGAGAGAATCAGACGGCGCACAGGTGGTGGATTTGGAAAAGCACAACCTCGGCGTTGCCATTATCATCAAGTCCGATGGCGGCACAACGTATTTACTGCGCGATTTAGCTACCTATATATATAGGAAGTCAATGGGCTTTAAAAAGCAGTTTTACGTGGTGGATGTTCGCCAAAGCCATACGCTAGCGCAGACTTTTAAAGTTTTAGAGCTGTTAGGATACATCACAGAAAAAGAGGAAGCCGTGCATGTGGCATATGGGTTTTTAACTCTGCCGGAAGGCGCAATGAGTACGAGGAAAGGCAGCATGGTGGGAGCAAGGGAATTTTTGGAGGCTGTGCGGGTAAAAGCGTTTGAAGTGGTCAAGGAAAAGAATCCGGATTTGGAAAATAAAGAAAGAGTGGCAAAAATTGTGGCTTCGGCGTCGGTGAAATACTTTAATCTTTCGCGCAATATTAAAAGCGACATTGTGTTTGACCCGAAAAAAGCGGTAAGCTTTGAAGGCAACACGGGCCCGTATTTGCAGTATACGCATGCGCGCATTTTCGGGATTTTAAGAAAGAACCAAGAACCAAAAGCCAAGAACCAAACAAATCTTAAATCCGGAATCCTAAATCTTAAACCTGAAGAACTTTCAGTTCTTCGAAAACTCCATCAGTTCCCGGAAGTCGTGGAACGGACGGCTAAGGAATTTCAGCCCAATATTATCTGTAATTATTTGTTTGAGCTGTCGCAAAATTTTAACAATTTTTACCAGAACGTGCCGGTGCTGCAAGAGGAGGATGCGGAAAAAAGATCATTCCGTTTACAACTAATAACCGGCACTGCACAAGTGATTAAAAACGGATTGGGCTTGTTAGGGATTGAGGCGCCGGAAGAGATGTGAAATCAAGTATAATGTATAACGTATAAAGTATTATGGCAGAAGATAACAAACCACAATCAAACGCCCCAGATTTTAATGAGATGGAAAAAGCCATTTTGAAATTCTGGGAAGAAAGCAAGATTTTTGAAAAATCTTTGGAAAAAACTAAGCACGGGGAGCCGTATATTTTTTACGACGGCCCGCCTTTTGCTACGGGCTTGCCGCATTATGGCAGCATCTTGCCGTCGGTCATCAAAGATTGTATACCTCGTTATCAAACGATGCGCGGCAGGTACGTGCGCAGGCGCTGGGGTTGGGACTGCCATGGTCTTCCTATTGAAAACATTGTGGAGCAAAACCTAAAAATTTCCGGTAAAAAACAGATTGAAGAAATCGGGGTAGAAAAGTTCAATCAGACCTGCCGCGAGAACGTGCTTAGGTTCGCCGAGGAGTGGGGGAAAATGGTCAAGCGCGTCGCGCGCTGGGTAGACTTTAAGAATTCTTATAAAACCATGGACACTTCTTATCAAGAGTCCGTTTGGTGGGCGCTAAAACAGCTTTGGGAAAAACAGCTTATTTACGAAGACAGGAAGGTTTTGCTTTATTGCAGCCGTTGCGAAACGCCGATTTCCAATTTTGAAGTGGCTATGGATAACAGCTACCAGGACGTAACTGAAGAATCGGTTTATGCCAAATTTAAGCTTCAGCCGCGCCAGAGGATTGTGGATTTTTTGAGCGATGAAAAAACTTATGTTTTGGCCTGGACTACCACGCCCTGGACTTTACCGGGAAACACATCGCTAAACGTTGGGCCGAACATTAAATATGTGGTAGTGGAACAAGACGAAGAGCATTTGATTTTGGCCAAAGACCGTTTGGACATTTTAGAGGGCGAATATGAAATAAAATTGGAATTTAAGGCCGACTCGATGGAAGGGCTGAAATACGAGCCATTGTATTCTTTTTTTGCAGAGAGCCTGAAAAACAGGGCCGATGTGACAGACCAGCAAAGGGATCGTTTACATAGGATTTATTTGGTGGATTTTGTGACTACGAAAGACGGTAGCGGCATTGTGCACAATGCGGCCATGTACGGCGAAGACGACTACTGGTTAGCTAAAGAAAAAGATTTACCACGCGTGGATATGCTGGACTACAAAGGCGAGTATTTAAATTACGCACCCCAAAATTTGCGCGGAGTGTTCTTTAAGGACGCGGATAAAATTGTGCTTACAGAACTGAAAGGCAAAGGCTTGGTCTATAAGATCGAAAACATCATCCACAGCTATCCGCATTGTTACCGCTGCGGCACCCCGCTGTTTTACAACGCTTTGCCCGCCTGGTTTATAAACATCCAAAAAATTAAGCCGGAGCTTTTAAAAAACAACGAAACCATAAACTGGTACCCGGAGCATTTAAAGTACGGACGATTTCGCTCAGGCATAGAGAACGCGCCGGATTGGAATATCTCGCGCAACCGCTACTGGGCCACGGCGCTGCCATTTTGGCGTTGCGCTAATGAGAACTGTAAGGAGGTGGTTTGTGTTGGGTCAGTTGAAGAACTGAGAAAAAAAGCTGTTAATTTTAATGATGTATACCCGCAAATTACAAGAACCAATATCCAAGAACCAAACAATAATCAAAATTCAAATGTTCAAATTCCAAAAGAAGAATTGGAAAAGTTGGATTTGCATAAACCTTACATTGATCAAGTTAAATTAAAATGCGAAAAGTGTGGAGGCGAAATGCAGAGAATTCCGGAAGTCGTGGACTGCTGGGTGGAGTCGGGAAGCATGCCGTTTGCGGAATTGCACGCGCCATTTGAGAACGAGGAATTGTTCAGCCAGCGCTTCCCTTCGGATTTTGTGGTGGAGTATATTCCGCAGACCCGCGCCTGGTTTTACGTGATGCATGTTTTGTCCAGCATTTTATTCGGCAAGGCGCCGTTTAAAAACGTTTTAACTACGGGCACAATTTTGGGCGAAGACGGCACGAAAATGAGTAAAAGCAAAGGCAATTACCCGGACCCGAATGTTGTTATAGAAAAATACGGTGCTGACGCCCTAAGATTTTATCTTTTGACAAACCCGGTGGTAAACGGCGAGGACATTAATTTTAGCGAAAAATCGGTGCAGGAAGTAAACCGTAAAGTAAGCTTGATATTTTATAATGTTTGGCAGTTTTATAAGATGTATCAGATCACAGATACACAGATAAATACAGATAACATAGATTTCAATTCATTACAGAATGTATTAGATAAATGGGTTATTGCCAAACTCCAAAACACGCATCAGAAGGTCACGAAATATATGGACGGCTATAACACGGTAAGGGCCGGAAGAGAAATTGCAGAATTTGTTAATGAGCTTTCCACCTGGTATTTAAGAAGGAGCCGTGAGCGGATTAAATCCCATTCGACCGTTTTGACCGGAGCTCAAGGTGGTTCCTCGGCAAACTCGGAATCCCGAATAACATCGAGAGATGAGCAAAGCCGAACCGCAAGCTCGGGGTCTACGACTAACGATGAGGCATCAAAACAAGCTTTGCGCACTTTGGGCTACGTGTTGGCGGAGACCACCAAAATGCTCGCGCCGTTTATGCCGTTTATGGCCGATCATATTTATAAAGACGTAACCGGCGCGGAGTCGGTCCATTTGGCAGAGTGGTCAGTAATGAAAGCGGATGACGGCAGCCATCAAACCCTGCAAGCAATGGAAAACCTGCGAGGCCTCGTGGAGCTCGGTTTATTTTTGCGAAAAGACACAGGAATAAAAGTCAGACAGCCTTTGGCCGAACTTTCTTATGAATTTAAAAATAAAGATGCAAAAATCAGTGAGGATTTGGAAAGTATCTTAGCTGAAGAATTAAACGTTAAAAAGGTGAGCGAAGGAGCCGCAGAAACGTCAGAACAGTGGGCAGTAAAAGAAAATGAACTGGCCAAGATATCGCTTAGTTTTGAATTAAACGAAGAACTTAAAAAGGAAGGTATGGCGCGCGAACTGGAAAGGCAGGTTCAGGATTTGCGCAAAAAAAGCGGGCTTAAGCCCGGAGATTTGGTGGATTTGTATTACAATACCACAGACGAAGAATTGGAACAGGTTATTTTAAACTTGCTTGACCGCAAAAAAACTTTTGTCAGCCAAATAAAAAAGAGCCTGGAAGTGGAAGTGGACTTTGAAATTCAAGGCGAAGTGGACGGCAAAGGAATTTGGATAGGACTGGTGAAGATATAAAGTTAAACCAGGGAACAAAAATAAAGAGACTCTTCGCAAAACGAAGAGTTTCTTTGTGATTAAAGTGTTTTTACGAGGGGTCTTTATTTGTAAGCAATATAAACGCTATAATTATTTTCACCATCAATTTGAGTTTCTTTTACTTTATTGAAGCCAACATTTTTGAGAAGCTTGGTCAATTCGTTATTGTCAATTAAGTAACTATACGAGGGATAAATTTTCTTTTTACCTGAATTAAGAAATTTTAGAATTATTGTCCAAGTACGAATTTTGTTTTCAGTGTCGCGCTCGATCTTCCAAGTGATATTTACCGGACCTTGTTTTGTATTGACTGTACCTATATTTTTTTTATGGGGAATTTCTTTTTTATTAGTGACATCAACATATAATTTACCTCCAGTTTTTAGTATCTGGTAGAAATTGCTTGCAGCTTTTTTTATTTCTTCATAGGAACGAGATGGAACTATCCAGTTTTGTTCCCATGAAGCTGCGTAAACCAAAGAATTACCGCGACAATAGACAAGATCAAAAACGTCGTCAAATTTTTTTGACAGTTCTGACCACATAACATGATGAGCTTCAATGCTTATATTGCGATTTTTGGCATTGATTTTTACCTGACGGACCATTTCGCTGCTTTTGTCTGTACCTACAACACGGTATCCTTTTTCAATCAAATCTATTGAGGGAAATCCTGATCCGCAACCAGCGTCTAATATTAAGTATTTATTAGTAATATTGTTGTTATTCAGAAATTTTATAAAGCCTTTAACAAATTTAGGTTTGTTATATATTTTTTCCAAACAAAAGTCCCACACCTCCGGTAATGTATAAAAAATATCTAAAATTTTTGCCATGTCTGTTCCGGTGCTTTTTTTACAGAAATTTTACAAATTTATTATTCTTATCAACGAGAATGTTTTTAGGTTTGATTGGTTTATCGGTTAATTCAAATCCCATGATGATTATTTCATCCCCTGTTTTAATTAAATGGGCAGCGGCACCATTCATGCAAATTATGCCAGAACCTTTTTCTCCAACAATCACGTAAGTTTCTAATCTGGCACCATTAGTATTATCTACGACTAAAACTTTTTCACCTGGCATGAAGCCAACCTTATCGATTAGATCTTCATCTATGGTGATGCTGCCAACATAATCTAAATCGGCTTCAGTCACGGTAGCTTTATGAATTTTAGAACGTAGTATCCATCTCATATATAGTATTGCGTATATTTACCTTAATAATAGCACAAATTCGTATATAGAATGGAGTTTTGGTATTATTAAGATTATGAGAGAAACCAGATATACATCCATCATTCTAAAAAAGCAGCCGTTTAATGAAGCGGATGAGATTATAACCGTTTTTACCAAAGAAAAAGGGAAGTTGAGGTTTTTGGCAAAGTCGGTAAAGTTTTCAAAAAGCAAACTTTCGGGTAGTTTGCAGAATTTGTTTTTGGTGGAAATTACCGCGGCAAAATCATCAAGCCATCTTCCAAAGTTAATCGGCGCGCGGGTATTGAATAATTTTGTAAATCTGCGGCAGGATTTGGAAAAATTAAAATACGCTTTCTACGCCCAAGAACTGGTTTTAAAATTCACGGGTGACGAGCACAAAAACGAGAAATTGTTTAATTTGTTTTTGGAATATTTGGAATTTTTGAACAACCATTATCAGCGGGCCGTTTTGGAACCGGCGCTTGCCAAATTTAAAATTGGCTTTTTGGAAACTGTTGGCTTTAGAATCACTTATGACAAAAATTGCGCTTCCGCGCAAAGCGTAGGATTCAGCAATCCCAAGGGCGGGTTTACTTCGGGAGGGCACCACCGCGGGCGGAACTTAAAATGCAGCTTTGAGCAATTTTTAAAACTGCAGAATCTTGATTTTAATGATTTAGCAAAAGCTTCTTTGGGAGAAATTGACGAGTTGCAGGGGATTCTTTCATCGTTTATTGAATATCAGCTGGAACGGCAGGTGAAATCGGAAAAGTTCTTGCTGTCTTAGTATGTGGTATAATAAATTTAACATTACCAATCATTAATTATCTTCATGGAAGACCAAAATCCAAACCAACCCGATTTCCAGCCAAAAAAAGTAGACCAGCCGATTTTTAATTCGGAAATTCGGCAGAAACTGTCCAGTCAATATCAGCCTTCCGCTTACGGCCAGGAGGCCGGCGGACTTAAAGCTTTCTACCGCCAAAACCGGATTTATTTTTGGGCGATAGGTTTGGGCGTGGTGGTGATTTCGGTGTTGGCCTACTTTGCTTTTAGAAAAGTCCCGGCCCCGATTTTAGAGGAAGCGAATGTGCAAATAAGGATAGACGTGCCTGAAACCGCGGCCGCAGGCTCCGAGGTGATTTATAAAATTAATGTGGAAAATCAGGACGCCCGCAAATTGGTAGATTTGGAACTGGAGCTTAATTATCCTGAAGGGGTAAGCTTCTTAAGCAGCAGCCCCAAGCCGGTGAATCTTTCGGGCAGCTTGTTTAGCGTGCCGGATTTGGCCAGCAAGCAGAACGCCGCGATTTTCGTAAAAACCCGCGCCAGCGGGAACATCAACGATGTCAAAAAGCTGAACGTAAAGCTGCGTTATAAATATGACAACTTCAATTCCGAGTTTGTAAAAGAGCAGGAAAGCAGTGTCAGGCTGGTGGCCTCGGACGTTTTGTTTGAACTTTCGGGTCCGGCTACGGCCAATAACGCCCAGCTTATTGTTTATAACGTGAAATACAGAAATGATTCGGACAAGGATATAGAAAACGCGCGGGTTACCTTGCAGTACCCGCAAGGCTTTGAGTTCGCCGCGGCGACCCCTTCGCCTTCGCTCAGCAACAATACCTGGAACGTAGAACTTTTGCCGCAAAACCAGGAAGAGGAAATTCAGATCCAGGGTTCGTTCAAATCCGTAGCCCCCGGCGAAAGCAAAACGGCGCAGGCCGAGTTCTTAATTTTCGGCAACGACGGCAAGTTTTTTATCCAGGCCGCTTCCGAATTTTCTACCCAAATCGGCAACTTGCCGCTTTTGGTTTCGCAGGAACTGGAAGGCTATAACGTAGATTTAGTGGTGGATCCGGGTGAAGTTTTAAGCTTCAGGGTAAAATACCAGAACAACGCGAGCGTGGGCGCAAGCAGCGTAAATATTGCGGTGACTTTGGATTCTTCCACCGTGGATTTGGGAAGTTTGCGCGCGGAAGGCGGGCAAATCAGCGGGAATACCATTTTGTGGAACGCTTCTACCGTAAGTAGGCTGTCAAGTTTAAATCCGAACGAATCGGGAGAGCTGTCTTTCAGCGTTAAAGTTAAAGACCCGGCCACGCGGGATTCTTCCAAAGATTTGAGCGTGGTAAGCAACATCAAAATCAAATCCGACGAACACGAAAGCTTTTTCCCTGGGAATGAACTGGCTTTAAAGATATCCAGCCCTTCGGAGGTAAAAAGCACTCTGCAATTTGTTTCCGGACAATTGCCGCCTCAAGTGGGCAGGTCCACGACTTACAGGGTAAAATTCTCGCTATTTAATTCCAGCAATGACTTTAGCGATGCGGTTGTTACCGCTTACTTGCCGCTTTCAGGCGGGGGATTTAAGGAAGGCAGTGTGACTCCTTCCGAAAAAAGCAAGGTGGAATTCGACAGTTCTACCGGTAAACTTACTTGGCGCGTAGGTAGCCTTCCTGCGCACACCGGCAAGTTCAGCCAGGCCAAAAGCCTTGAGTTTGAACTTACTTTGAGTCCTTCAGAGGCGCAAATTTATTCCAGCCCGACTTTGGTTAAAGATATTCAGCTAAGCGCGAAAGATACATTTACCGGCCAGTCCGTCTCGGAGGCAACAGCGGGTATTACCACGAACAGCTTAAGCGGGCAGGATTCTTACGGCAAGGGAACGGTACAGCCGTAAACAGGATTTCCGCGCTTGCCGTTTGTTTGGAACTGGCTAAGCCAGATTCCTTGTCAAACGGCAAGCCATAAGGTTCGGCCAAATACTTTATTAATTTGCTGTGGTGTTTTTCGCCGTAGCACTCGTTATGCCTTTAAACATCCTTGCAAATTGCCTCGTCTTTGGTCCGAACGTGGAAGTCCTGTAAGCATATTTGGAATAAATAAAAACCCCCTTCCAATAAATATGGAGAGGGGTGTTTTAATGTCGATAAAATTTACGGAAGAATAAAGCCTCTTATTATTCTGCTGTTATTGCTTATCCAGCGGGTGTTGATTTTGCCAAAAGCTTCATAGTTCATTTCGCTTACCATAAAGCGGTCGTCTTCCACTTTTTCCACCAAGGCCACGTGGCCGTAGCGGGAATTGTCCGTGGTGACCACGATAGCGCCTATGGAAGGGGCACTGGTGATAACCGAGCCGTAAGCGCGCGCGTTACTTAGCCAGTTTTTGGCATTGCCGCCCCAGGGCACGTGGACTTCGGAAGCTACGTACCAAGTGCAGTAGCCCCAGGGGAAAAGATGGCCGGTGCCGTTGTTGACGATTTTCGGCGCCGTAGTGCCCGGACTTGCTTTGTCGCTTGATCCGCCGCTGCTGGCAGGGGCTTTAGGTAGCATAGATTGCGGCAGGGTGCCGTTGGGCACAATAATAATTTGTCCGCCGTCAATGTCTTCCGCGTTTTCCAGTCCGTTGTAGGCAATAATTTTTGCAAGGTCCGCTTTGTATTTATTGGCAATGTCCGGCAAGGTATCGTTGCTGGAAGCTTCGTGCATCACTCCGTCCGTGGGCAGAATAATCAAATACCAGCCCGGTTTAATCAGTTCGGAAGAAAGTTTGTTCGTCCACATTAAAGTTTGGACGGAAATTCCGTTTTCCGCGGCAATTTCTCCCAAGGTGTCTCCGGGCTTGGTTTGGTAAACTTTTATTTGTTTGGCAATCAGGCTTTGGATGCTGTCGGGGTTAGGCTTAATCAGTACTTGTTGGTTTACGATATCATTTTCCGTCGTTTCAGCTGAAAGGTCTGCTTCTTGAGTTTCCGGGCTTTGCAGACTTTGAGCCTGGGCTTGGGCAAAGAACCCGGTTTCTTTGGCGACAGTGGTTATGATGCTGGTATTTTTAGCATAAAGGTTGTTGTTGAGATTCGGATGGTAGTCTAAAAATTTAGCTATAAAACTTTTGTCTTGGAAGCTTAACTTGGCAGTGCCGCCAAAATGATATAAATTTAATCCGGCAACCAGCAAAGCAAAAAGCAAAACCAGCGCTTCTGAAGAGAATTTCAATATAAAATCCCAGCGATCCATTTTTTTAAAGTGAACGGCCGGGAAAGTTCCAAAATACTCCTTTTTCAGCAGAGGAGCTTTTTTTCTAAAGATAAATAGGGATTTTTTTAGATAATATTGGCTTATAAAAGCGGCTCTTTCCACGTACACAGTAAGTATAGAAAGCCAATATTTAAGCTTTAAAATAAGGACTTGTATTTTGCTTGTCACTAAAGTTTTATCAGGCAATAATTAGGAAGAAAATGGAAGACCTGTCTAATATCTTAGCAAAGGGTTTTTATGCCAGCAAGAGCTTACTCCACAGTTGCTTTTTTTGCCCTTTTGTTACGGGTAAAATAATTAATTTTGGCTTAAACAAAAGGCATTTTAGCATTTTAACATTTAAACATACAAACATTAAATTAAGTTGAAATCTGCTGTTTAAATGTTAAGATGTTTATATGTTTAAGTGATTTATGGATTTAGCTACTTTGAACGATCGTCAAAAGGAGGCAGTTACGGCCCCGATGGGTCCTGTTTTAATATTGGCCGGTCCGGGCAGCGGAAAAACCAAAACTTTGACTTACCGAATAGCCTATTTGGTTGAAAATAAAATGGTTCACCCGGCAAATATTTTGGCTTTGACTTTCACCAACAAAGCGGCGCAGGAAATGAAGCAAAGGGTGATGCGCCTGCTTTCGCGCTACAAGGCCGCGGCTGAGAGTTTGACTATGGGAACTTTCCATTCCGTCTGCGCCAGGATTTTGCGAAAAGAAATTAAGGCCATGGGTTACGGCGGCGATTTTGTG
The DNA here is from genome assembly GCA_964561655.1 of uncultured Candidatus Saccharibacteria bacterium. Lineage (GTDB taxonomy): Bacteria > Patescibacteriota > Doudnabacteria > UBA920 > UBA920 > CAZLQG01. Next base: position 17,177 of record CAZLQG010000010.1, read on the forward strand.
ATTTTCGATACCGACGACCAAAGAAAGCTGATGCAGGAAATTTTGGAAGATTTGCGCATAGACAGTAAAAGGATGCCGGCCTCATTGTTTGGTTCGCTTATTAGCCGGGCCAAGAATTTTCTACAGCTTCCTTCGGAAGCAGTTTTGGATTTAAAATCACCGATGAAGGAAAAATTTTTGGAAGTCTATGCCAAATACCAGAACGGTTTGTTTAAGCAGAACGCGCTGGACTTTGACGATCTTTTAATGCTTACCGTAAAAATATTTGAAAGTTTTCCCAAAGTTTTGGGAAAGTACCAGAAACAATTCAAATATATTCTAGTCGATGAATACCAAGACACTAACCCGGCGCAGTACGCACTTTTGAAACTTCTCGCCAAACATCATAACGTCTTTGTTGTGGGGGACGACGCCCAAAGTATTTATGGGTTTAGAGGCAGCGATATTAGGAATATTTTGAGTTTTGAAGAAGATTTTTCGGAAAGCTTGGTAATTAAGCTCGAACAAAATTACCGAAGCACGCAAAACATCCTGGGCGCGGCGCAAAAAGTGATTGAACTCAACCCTTCGCAAAAGTACAAAAAGTTATGGACAGAAAATCTGGAAGGCGAAAAGATTGTGCTTAACGTGGCCGAAGACGAGCGCGCGGAAGCGGAATTCGTGGTTAGAAAAATTATCCAGCTGGCAACGGGAGCGCCTGATGAGCTGGAATACCAGCCGGAAGCCCAGGAAAAAGGTTATTCTATTTTGGACAGATTTTTAAAAGCAAGGAAAATTTACGGCAAAAAACTGGAAGGCTTCCGTTCGTACAATTTATCCCAGCTGCCAAAACAGCACGGGTCCTTGAAGGAATTTTGCGTTTTGTACCGTACCCACGCCCAGTCGCGCGCTTTGGAGGAGGTATTTATTGAATCCGCGATTTCATACCAAATTGTGGGCGGTTTTAAGTTTTACGAGCGCAAAGAAATTAAGGACGTCTTGGCGTATTTGAGGCTGATTCTAAACTTTAGGGATTTGGTGGCTTTAAAGCGCGTGCTGAACGAACCGTCTAAGGGTTTGGGAGCGAAATCTTATAACGTCTTTAGGGATTTGATTTTGGATTTGGCGGCGAAGAATCAAAAAATATCAATTAGAGAATTTAACGCGTCTTTGGAGGAAGCAGATTTGCCGCCAAAACAATTGCAGGCGGCCAAAGATTTTTTTGCCATTTTGGAAAAGTTAAGCCAGGCTCCAAAAAGTGAAAATTTACTAAAACTGATGAAACAGGCGGTAAAGGAGACTGGCTACGAAAGATATTTGCGGGATGGCACAGAAAAAGGTGAGTCGCGCTGGGAGAACGTGGAGGAATTATTTACGGTCGCAATGAAATTTAAGCATCTTTCGTGGAAAGAGGGGGCGGCCGCCCTTTTGGAAGAAGTCGCGTTGCTTTCGGAAATAGACCAAAAGGACGAAAAGCAGGACGCCGTAACTTTAATGACTTTACATTCGGCTAAGGGTTTGGAATTTGACAATGTTTTTTTTGTGGGGCTGGAAGAAGGAATTTTGCCCCATTCAAGGAGCCTGATTGAGCCTAAAGAACTGGAAGAGGAAATCCGCTTGGCTTATGTGGGACTGACGCGGGCGAGGAAGCGGTTGTTTTTAGTTTACGCCCGCTCGCGTAAAATTTTCGGCAATCTGCAAATTTCCCAGCCTTCGCGCGTGCTTAAAGTTATTCCTAAAAAGCACCTGGAAATAGTGGGCCAAAGCGAAAGTTTTATGGACGAAGGAGAAGGTGAATTGATGGTAGAGGAGATGGAATATTAGAGAATTTTAAATTTTAAGTTATAAATTTTAAATGGATAAAGAAAAGTTAAAAAATTTGCTTAGAAAGTATAACTTAAAGCCAAACTTTACCTTTGGGCAGAATTTTTTGGTTGACGAAGGCGCGCTGTCGGAAATAGTTAGAGCCGCCGACGTTTCGTCAGCCGACAGTATTTTAGAAATCGGCCCCGGCATCGGGAATTTAACCGTTGAACTTTTAAAAATTGGCGCTAAGGTTTTCAGCGTGGAGAAGGACCAGAAGTTTTTGCCAATTCTCCGATCGATTAAAGATAAATATCAGAATTTTGAATTTGCCATTGGCGATTTTTTGGACTTTGATTTGGAAAATTTTAATGCCAAACGCACGTACAAAGTTGTCGCCAACATTCCATATTTCATCACCGGAAAAATTTTAAGAAAGCTGTTTGCTGCGTGGCACAAGCCATCACGAGTAGTTTTATTGACGCAAAAAGAAGTCGCAGAAAAAATCACCGCCAAAGCGGGGAATATGAGCCTGGTTGGAATTTCGGTGCAAATTTTCGGTGAGCCGAAAATAATCGGCATTGTAAAATCTGAAAGTTTTTTCCCCGCGCCAAAAGTTGACAGCGCAATAATAAGAATAGAAACCTACAAAAAATCAAAATACAAAATAGAAGACGAGCAGAAATTTTTTAAGGTTGTAAAGGGGTGCTTTTTAGGAAAGCGCAAACAGATTCATAATACGCTCAAAAACAATCTTGGTTTAAAAGAAGAGCAAGTGAGCAGAATTTTAAAAACATTGGACATTGATTTAAAAACTAGACCCCAAGAACTGCCCATAGAAAAATGGGTGTTACTATACGAACTAATAACCAAAAACCACAACTAAAAGTTAAAAATTATTAGTTGTGATTATTTGCCTTTAGTTTTTCGCTTCAAGTTAAAATTGTATTTTGTTCCCAACGTTCACATTGTATAAATCCGTCCAGCCTTCGCGCACTTCCAAAACCATGTCAATATTTGACGGAGGGGGATAAAGCGGCAAAGTTTCAAAAGTATCTCTGGGTACGGAAGCGCCTCGGGTAATTTCAGTTATTTTAAAATTTTTAATCCAGATAATGTCAATGTCAAACAGCATGCCTTTCATCCAGAAAGAAGGGCGTTTGTTTTCTCTTTCCCTAAAATCAAACAGCATACCTTCGTCGTCTTTGAGCTTTTGTCTTCCAGTAAGCCCGTTTTTTAGTTTTTCATCATCGCTTACGATTTCCACGAATATTCTTTTTTCGCCAACCATCAACGGAGTCTGGTAGGGGGAGTCAGAGGGTTTATAAAATTTAGCCAGGCAGGAAGAGGATAAAAAGGCCAGGCTAATGAGAATTAAGAAAATTTTTTTATTTGCCATATTATTATTTTATCATAAAAATGCTGATGCTTGCTTAAGAAGTGTGGTTTGGTGGTGTCGGTGTAGACAAAAAAATCAAAATGTGCTATAATTATATATAGAGATAAAAAATCTCAAACAGGAAACAAAAAGCAAAGAAAAACTCGCATTTTTTGGGAAAATTTGGCAAAAAACTTTGCCAAGCGATTTTTATTTTTTCAATTTTTAATTACAACTACGCGTTGGGACAAACAATAATATGCTAATGTCAGCCAAACAAAAAAGCCTGCACCTCGGTCATTTAGGCTTAATTTTATTCTGCGCGCTTCTTTTGACAGGTATAACTTTTATGAAGGGCGGTTTTAAATTATCTTTTAACAAAAACACGGACACTCAAATAACAAAATATACTTTAGAGCAGGCGCGGCAGGAAGTGGCAGGAGAAAACGGCAGTGTGGTAAACGGCGACGATACCTTAAGTCAGTTGGCGCTGATTGATCCAGACTTGGGCCAGGGCAGCGTGCTTGGAGCAAGCACTGAAGATTTAGGCATGTTTCCTCCGGCAGAAGAAATATTTACTTCTGAAACGCTTTCTGTAATAAAAGTAAAATTATTGCCAGATACAAACATTGAGTCAGTAAAAAGATACGCACAGGATATTATATCGGTGGAGTCGCAAGGCGGCGTTTTGGAATTAATTAGCAGTATTAATAGTTCAGACCCGAGGATTTTGCAGAGTGCACCGGAAAAAGCCGCGCAGATTGTCGCTATGCTGGCGCAAGTGAAGGTGCCCGGCGAGCTTGAGGAATACCACAAACTTAAAATGATTTATTATATAGCTTTGGGCGATGTAGCGGCGAATTTAGACGGCACTTCAGAAAACGGAGCTTTTGACGCCGCAGCTACAGGATTGTTTAGTTTAATAGATAAGCTTGAAAGAATTAAGCTGGATGTTGCAAATAAATACGGAGTAGAAATATGAAAATCGGGTTAAGATTTAAAAAAGCAATCGGTGCTTTAATCATTGTGTCTTTTCTGGCTCCTTCTACGGCGTTGGCGGTTATTCCGGCTATGCCGGTTGTTGATGTAGGTCCGCAAAATATTACGGCCTGGGCCGGTACTGCGGCGAGTACGGCAGCAAGCGCAGCGGAACTAGGTTTGTTGAACGTAGCGGTGGGCGTGCCCGGTGCAGGCGGGCTAGCTTTGGGGGCGGGAAAAGCAGCCGTGGATGTCGCGTGCAAGGGCGTAGAGAAAGCCGAAGAAGTCGCTTCCACCGCGGACACGTTTGGAAATTTTGCCCTTATAGCAGGCAGCCCGGCTGAAGCGGCAAAAATCACAGCTAAGATTACGGCGCTGGTTGCGGTCAAAACTTGCCGAGAGGCGGAACTTACAGCTTTAGACAAAGTACCGACCCTAAATTTAATTGTGGGCAATGATTTAGTCAGGCGCCAGGCTATTTTAGATGCGGAAATCGCTTCCTTGTCCACCCGCATAGAAAGCTTGCGCGCCAGGCAGTCGCAAAGCATTAAGGAAGTTCTAAAAGCGGTTGCCCTTAAGATTGTTTTGAACTTGAGCAAAAATATGACCACGAGCTTGGTTAATAAAATGATAGCCAAGTATCGTGTTGGCAATTTTTTGCAATACTCCGATGCCGTTTCTTCCGTAATTTATACCAGCGATTATATTACCAAGAATTTTTCCGACCAGCAGGACCAGCTGATTATCCGTTCCATGCTGCAAAACGGCGTGGTCCAGGGCCAGGTTATGCCTTTGGTGAGGGCAAAAGCTGATGATGCTTTGGGTTTTACTCCTGAAAATTTAGATGCGGCAGATCCTAATTATTATTTGAAGGTGGCGCAGGTAGGAAGCGGCCAGGCTAATCCTTATTTTATGCAGACTGTTTTTGAAGGCGCGAGCCTGACTGCGAAAGGACAGGGAAACGAAATGGCTAGACAGGAAATTTCGCAGGGCCAGGGATTTATTCCGGTAAGGGACTGCAATGGTTCCGTAACGCAGCAGGCTTTTATTGACAGCGAGAATGTAAGGCTGTCTTCTGAAAACAACCAGGCCCGGCAGGTTCTGGAGAAACTGAAAAAAGCGGAGCAGCTTAATCCCGGAAGCGTGAGCGAAGCCGACATACAGACAGCGGCAAAAGCGGTAGAGGACAGCAAGGTCGCAATGCAGGCTTTGCCAAAAACCAATCAACCCATTGTCCAGCTTTGTGAAAACATTATCAATCCGGCCGGATTTATGGCAGACAGCGTGGATACTTATTTGAGCAAACATCTATTGGGTGAGGCGGGGAATGTTAAAGCTGACAATATTCCTTTTTGGGCGACATTTCTTTCCGATGTGGCTACCAATTTTGTAACGAACATTTTTGAAGGCGGAAAGCCGGATATTAGATTATTGACCGGAGCGGGCATTGGCGTGAGCAATTTGGCCGCTGCTGATCTTATTCAGCGCGCTAGCAATTCTACTGAAAATAACAGACTGGCAGAATTGAGTGAAGACATCAAGTTTGAAGTTAAACAGACCGGTCCCTCTTCCGCGACAATTATTTGGGATGCCAGCAAAATAGGAGATACTGCTAATCCGAGCAGTTATGTGACAATCCAGGGAGCTGGTACGTCTTCAATAGAAAAGCGCCAATTGGTTGGAAGTATTACAGTCACTGCTTCCATTAGCGGCAGTTATACTTTAAGAGTCTATGGAATCGGCAGTGATAATAAGCAAACAGAACTGGCGGTTTTAGTTTATGATTTCATATACCAGGAACCTGAAAATTTTTACTTAAGCGGAAGCGTGCCGTTGATTTTGGGAGCCAACACATCGCCAGCTTCTCCAGTTCAGCTTAGGGGACCTTAAGTTTTTATCAAAAAGCAAAAATTTTACCTAAAATTGAGGTAGGATTTTTTATTTGTCGCCAGCTTTATTTGGGGATATTGTTTGGTTTTGTGATTTTATTTATTTGTGGTATAATATAAATAGAGTTCGAACGAAAATAAGGACAAAAAAGCCAATATTTTATAAATATTCCATCAAGGCTTTGATAAAGAAACTAAAATCAAAAATTTTCCGCAAAGGGAGCAGGGTTTTAGACGTTTTGGTGCTAGCTTTTTTTGTATTGGCAGGCATCGTCTCCCCAGGAGTTGTCAAAGCGCAAAGTACCAGTGAACCTCAGGAGTATAACGCTAGCCAGATTGCGGTTGATTCTGAAATTTTGATCAATGGGAAGGCCGATAATTTTGTCAGGGTAGGGCAAGATGGTTCTTTTGAAGTGAAAATGAAAATTACGCTGGTCAGGCCGGATCAGCTGGTTTTGGGCAGGGATAAAATTATCTTTCCTTCCGCAACTACAAGGAATAAGACCGTTATTGATTTTGGAATGACTGGAGCGGGCTTTGAAGGAGTACAGGCGGGAGATGCCTGTAAAGATGAATCCCATACCGGTTTGGGATTTGTCGGCTCTGTAACTTACAGGAAATGCGATGGCCCAATTCATTCCCAACCCACAAGCTATTCAATTCTGACTTTGAATTCCGGCCAAAGCAGGGAAGTGACTTTCAGGGTTGATTCCAGCAAGTTTACCGGCTCTGACGGTTTGGGAATAAATAACGTTAAAAGCGCAACCAGTAACGGAATCAATCAAATTGTTGTTTGGCCTGCTTTATGGTTTGACATGGCTTTAAGAGCGGATGATTTTATTACTTTTGAACAGGCCGCACAGAACATTTATATTGAACTTTATCCGACTCAGGTGGAGGCCGACCAGCATCAAAACGATCCCAGGCCAAGCACGGTTCCGGCCTATAGCGGTGCGGTTACCGGTTCGGCGCGGGATTTAGGCTCAGGCGGCAGCGGGCTGCTGGGGTTGGTGAATCAGCTGATCGGTATTATTTTGGGAGCGTTAACCGAAATTATTTACCAAATTTTTTCTTTGCTTATATCGCCTCTTATTGAGGCGGTGCTTTCTATAAACACTTACACGGACACTTTTGCCGCGGTAATATACCCGGGTTGGGAGCTGGTAAGGAACGTAAGTAATATCTTTTTCATTGTGGCCTTAATTGTTATTGGCCTTGCCACTTTGCTGCGCTTGTCTAATTACCAGTTTAAGCATCTTTTAGTCCAGCTGATTATTGCCGCGCTGTTGGTGAATTTTAGCCTGGTAATAGGCCAGGCGGTTTTAGCGATTGCAGATACAGTCCAGCAGCAATTTCTGCCTAACAGCTCGGATGCCATTAAGAATTTAGGCCATCATTTAATGGTTTCTTACCGAAGCACGATTTACGACGGTTTTTTTGATTTAAACAGCAAAGGATATTTTGCTAACACCATCCAGCCGTTGTTCTTTTTGGCGTTGTCTTTGGGAAGCTTTTTGGTATTTTTGGCCATTGGCATGTTTTTGGTAATCCGGATTGTGATGCTTTGGATACTTTTAATGGTTTCGCCAATAGCTTATGTGGCAGGAGTTTTGCCCGCCACCACCCAATACCGAAAACAATGGTGGTCAACCTTTTTAAAATACGCGTTTTTCACCCCGATTATGGCATTTTTTCTGAGTATGGCCGCGTATATTGCCAGTACTTATAATAAAATTCCTATTTTACAGCAGGTATTGAAGGATCCGAATATTCTTGGAACGGACAGTAGCGTAGCCGCGTTTGTTTTTAAGGTTTCCAGCAACGTAATGCTTTTGGTGTTTTTGATAGTGGCGCTGAAAGTTTCGGAGAGCTTTGGAATTTACGGAGCTTCGTTCATAAGCGGTTTTGCCAAGAAGGGTATGTTCGCGCCGTTTGCGCTAACAGGCAAAGCTGCAAAAGCCGTGGGAGGTTATGTCGTAGAAGCAGCCAGTGAAAAAGCGAGGATACAGTTGAATCCTATGAAATGGGTTGAAGGCTGGCAAAAATCCAGAGAATTGAACAGACAAGCGCGTTTGAGGAGGACTCAGCTGAAAGCGGAAGGACTGAGTGGTTGGAGAGGGGTTGCTGCTAATCCGGCAGCGTTTTTTCAGCGTTATTGGGATCTGGGTAATTTATGGAAAGCAGCTAGAGGAAGCCATAAAAAGGGTGTAGAGTACATGAAACAGGCTGATAAATTAGAAGAAGAGATAAAGGGATTTAACGTGGCAGCGGAGGTGGCGGAGAAAGCAGGGGATACTGTATTGGCGAAGAAAAAGAGGGGCGAAGCAGAGAAGAGGTTAATCCAAATGAAAAAGTTTGAGGAATTGGGCTGGAAGCTGATGTATCCTGATGATTATTTAACTCAACAAGAAAGCCGTATTGGCGTTAATGAAGAAAAGAACAAGATACACGCAGAGACCTGGCAGGAATTAGTTAGTCTGTCGCGTGGAGCCTTAGCAGAAAAAAAGATCGATCGGTTTTTGGCTATATTTCAAAAATTGGCAGAAACTTACAATGAGAACGAGTTGATAACCCACAGCAAATATACCAAGAATTTTAAGGGTAGAGACGGGAAAATGCATAGAGCAGGTACAAATTTCGCTGATTCGGTAGACGGTTATTATGATTTTTCTAAGCTGATTTTAGAAGAGCAACTGGGAATGAGCGAGGAAGCTGCGACCCGTTTTGTTGGAGATATTTTTGACATCGGAGAACATAAAGGGCATTTAAATAATATGCGCGGTGTAGATAAAAAACGCGGCAGATCGCGTTTTAAACCCCTTGAAGATCTTACTAATGAAGTTACAGCGGAGAAAGGGAAAATGTCCCCTTCTAGAAAAATTGGAGAATTCAACAGGTTAGCACACGTTACGGAAACCCCAGCGCTTGACTATGATATTTCAGAAATTAGAGTACCAGATTTGGTGCAAAGCAGTATCAACGATTTTATAACAATGCAGGAAAAGCTGAGGTTTGCCGCGAATCGCGGCGATATTACGACCAGTACAGCCAGAGTTTTAGCTTATACCCCAAATTTATACAGATTGTGGGAAGCGGGAAAAAAGTTGGATGATACCAAGAAAAAAGTCATGAAAGACTATAGAAACAACCAAATTAAGCTTACCTGGAAAGACGCGAGTGGAAAATCCGTAGTCAAAGATACATTTACCGACAGGGAGCAGTGGGAATACACTCTGCAACAAGTAAAGAGCTTTGGAGATACCAAATGGAAGCCCGGTGAGATGCAAAAC
>CAZLQG010000011.1:0-25471 GCA_964561655.1 uncultured Candidatus Saccharibacteria bacterium
TAGCTTTAATTATTCTGGACGGCTGGGGGCATAGGGAAGAACAGGAGCATAACGCGATTGCGCAGGCAAACACGCCGTTTTTTGATATGCTTTGGGAAAACTATCCGCATACGCTTTTAGATGCATCAGCCGAGGCAGTGGGCCTTCCCAGCGGAGTTATCGGCAACAGCGAAATCGGGCATATGACTATAGGCTCCGGCCGGGTCATTGACGTTGATTTGGTACGCATCAACAAAGCGGCCGCATTAGGGCAGTTCAAAACCAATCCCGCTTTTACTACGCTTTTTCAACACGTAAAAAAATACAAATCAACTTTGCATGTCATGGGCCTAATTAGCCCGGGCGGAGTGCACAGCCACCAAGAGCACTTGCACGAATTTTTAAAGGCCGCTAAATCCGCCAGCATCGCTCAAGTGATAATCCATGCGTTTACCGACGGACGGGACGTTTTGCCAAAATCCGCAAGCGGATATCTAAAAAAACTTGAGAATGTGACAGAAGATGTCGGAATCGGCTACATCGCGACCGTATCAGGCAGATTATATGCCATGGACAGGGACAAGAACTGGCACAGAACAGAAAAAGCAGAACAAGCGATTTTTGAATGCAAAGGCAAAGTCTGCAAAACCAAAAAGCCTTCGCAGGTGCTAAAAGAATTATATAATGATGGAAAGATAGATGAACTACTTGAGCCAATGGTATTTTTGGATGACACGGGCAAGGGCTACAAAATAGAAAAAGATGATGGAGTGCTATTCTTTAACTATCGGCCGGATAGGGCAAGGCAGATGAGCAGAAAAATTCTGGACAAAAAACAAAGCCACAATTTATGTTTTGTCACCATGACAGAGTATGACAAAAGCTTTGACACGCTAGTGGCTTTTCCGCCGATGAAGCCGGAAATAACCTTGGCATCAATAATCTCACAAAAAAGATTAAAGCAAGCGCATATTGCGGAAACGGAAAAATACGCGCATGTGACTTACTTTTTTAACGGCGGCAGGGAAGAGCCGCACGAAGGCGAAGAACATATTATGGTAGAAAGCCGCAAAGACGTCCATACCCACGACGAAGCGCCCGAAATGCGAGCGCGCGAAATCGCGGACAAGACAATTGAGAAAATTGATGAAGGAATAAATTTTTTGGTCTTAAATTTTGCCAACGCGGATATGGTAGGACACACGGCAAACGTGCCGGCGATTATCACCGCGGTAGAAACGGTAGACAGGGAACTCAAAAGGGTGATGGAAAAAATATTATCGGTTAACGGCACTGCTTTAATTACCGCGGACCACGGCAACGCGGAAAAGAATTTTGATATTAAGTCTAGCTCCAAGCATTCGGCCCACACCTTAAACCAGGTTCCGTTCATTTTGGTCTCTAACCTAAACGCTAAGCCCTATACGCTAAACGCTAAAAATGGAACTCTAGCCGACATCGCGCCTACCATCTTAAAACTGATGAACATTGACCAGCCAAAACAGATAACCGGAAAAAGTTTGCTCGAATCCTGAAATTGCGAGATGCCCAAAGGACATCGTGGCAATCTCGTAAAACTATTTTGCACTCCATTCACAGATTCAACAAAAAGACCTTGAAAGAGGCCTTTTTGTTTTACCCCGTTAGAGAACGCCAATGAAGTTGCTAATAAAGCTGACTCCTCAAGAAATGGTGATAATTTACATCTCTAACGGGGCTTACTTGACTAAAGCAGGAACTGATTTTATTATGCATAAGTTCAACTACACCGCCAAGGAGGGTCTCATGGCTAGACAGATCAAGAGAAGAGATATCTGGAGAGCACACGAGCTAGACCGTCACTCAAATCCAACCCGGCCAAGGGACGAAAGGAGGCAAGCCTTGACCGAAGCCAGGACTCGGTTCCCGAATCAAGAGATTGAGTGGAGAAACCACAAGCTGGTGTTCTCCTCAACCGGACAGCGGGTGCCGGGATCTCCCAAACTCTGAACGCCGTCTTCCCTCGCGCCGGACAAGCATCGACCAATCAAGGTCGAGTCAGTCTTGTCCGGTGACTTTTTTTTATTAAACAAAAATCTGTTATAATCAAAATATCTTAACCAAACACCGATGAAACAAAAACAAAAAGGTTCCGCCTCGGCTCGCGCCCACAACGGGTTTACTCTCCTTGAACTGCTTGTGGTAATTGCCATTATCGGCATGTTAGCCGGCACCGTAAGCATAGCCCTAAGCAACGCCCGCGTGCGCGGCCGCGACGCCAAAAGGGCGGGCGACGTAAGACAAATGATTACAGCACTTGAACAATACCACATACAAAACGGCGTGTACCCTACAGGCACCGCTTCCATAGCCAGCGTGGGCACAGGCGCGCTACTTTTTGACCCGGCGGCTTTTAACGGAGCCGCGGAATCGATGATACCCGGTTACGTCCCTCTAATGCCCCAAGCGCCGCTTCCAGCTGACGGGCCTTGCGGAAACGACGAAGGCAGAGGCAATAACAATTACTGGTATGATGTAGAGGATGACGGCAGCGAATACACCATTACTTTCTGCCTGGGAAAAAACGTAGGCGACTGGGACGCCGGCGTACGCACCGCAAGCCCCAATGGCGTGGAATAAAACATTATGATGATTTCGACTTACCTTCTATTAGTTATAGGTTTTGCGCTTTTAATCAAGGGCGCTGGCTGGCTGGTGGACGGATCCGCGTCTCTAGCTAAAAAATTCAACGTTTCCACAATTGTCATTGGCCTTACCGTAGTCGCTTTTGGCACATCCGCTCCCGAATTGATCGTTAACATTTTGGCAAGCGCAAAGGGCACTACCGATTTAGCAATAGGTAACGTTTTAGGCAGCAATATCTCTAATGTCTTGTTGATTTTGGGTATTTCCGCGGCGATCTATCCTCTTACTCTGAAAAAAAACACTATTTATAAAGAAATTCCGCTCACCCTACTTGCTGTCATAGTCCTGGCTTTTATGGCCAATGATCAACTTTTAGACCACACTAAGACTTCTATGCTTTCCAGAACCGACGGTTTAATCTTAATGATGTTTTTTGCGATATTTCTTTACTACACTTATAGCATTAGCAAAAAACGGGATGAAGACAAACCGCGTACCATAAAAGAGTATTCCGCTAAGCTCTCACTGATGATGCTTATCGGAGGACTGCTCGGCTTAACTTTGGGTGGCAAATGGATTGTGGACTCCGCGGTTCAAATCGCCCAAAGTTTAAGGGTGAGTGAAGCTTTAATTGGCCTAACAATAGTTGCCATAGGCACTTCCTTACCTGAACTCGCGACTTCAGCAGTGGCAGCCCTCAAAAAACAACCGGATATTGCGGTTGGTAATATTGTCGGCTCCAACATCTTTAATATTTTCTGGGTTTTAGGCCTTTCTGCCACCATAAAACCTCTCCCATTCTCTCTAAAACTAAACTTTGACATCGCAGTTGTGGCGGGTGCTTCGCTTTTATTGCTACTCTCTATTTTTATTGGTAAAAAGCATATTCTGCAAAGGCGTGAAGCTGTTATTTTTTTAATTTTATACGCATCCTACATTGCTTACTTAATAAACAGGGGATAGACAGATGTTCCATAACTTTACGTTTCTAATAAACTCAATCCCTTACTTGTTTGCCGCGTGGGTGATAGCGGGAATCGTTCACTACGCCAGGACCAAAAAACTTAAGTTCTGGAAATTTTCCTTTTGCGTAAAAAACTACTATTGGCTGCTGGGCGGATTTTTAATTTACCAAATAGTTTCCAGCTTTAGATCTCAGTCTATTAATCCTTTAATAATTTTCACGGTTTTTGCCTTGGCAGGAGTAATTGGCGAGGTTTTATTTTCGGAATGGTGGAAAGCTTTTTACGCTAAAAGTTTTTGGACTTACAAAATAAAAACAACAATTCATTCCTATACCAGTCTTTTGAACTTCCTTCCCTGGGGTATCGGAGGAATACTATTTTTAAATATTCTAAATGCAATTACGGCGCCTATTTCCGACGCTAGCGCGGGAAGCGGGGTAGACATTCCTTTTTACATACCATTTGCCCTCTCTTTTCTTATAGGTTTTCTTATCCAATGGGTGATTTTTTACGGCAGCGGAATGAAAAAATTCAAACGGGCAAATCTTGCTAATTACTTATTCTTTATTTTTCCTTTCCTCTTAAGCCTTACAGTCTGCGGCTTTGTCTATAGCCTCAATTTTATTGGCATCGCCATTGCTTTTGGCATAACAGCAAGCTTTTTTGAATACCTCTTTGGCAAAGCTACTAAATTTTTTATCTCCAAAAAGCTTTGGACATACAATCACCTTGCAATTGATAATGGCCACTTCACACCTCTGGTTTTAATCCCATTCTCCCTCGCCGGTTTTTACTTTTGGGGTATAGGGCTGTTTTTGGAAAGCCTGTTAAGATAACAAAGATGGATATCTACCAAATTTTAGACAGCTTAAACATCAAATACCAAAAATATGAACACGAAGCCGTGTTCACAAACGAAGAATCCCAAAAACTGGAAATTGGCACGGCTGCAGAGAACACAAAAAATCTGTTTTTAAAAAACGAAAAAAGCACCAGATATTTTTTACTAACCATTCAGCACGGCAAAAGAGCGGACTTAAAAAAATTCGCGGGGCAAATTGGAGAGAAAAAATTCACTTTTGCAAATGCCGACGATTTGAAACGATTACTAAACTTAACTCCTGGCTCAGTCACACCCACAGGTTTAAGGTTTAATACCAATCAAAGAGTGGAATATTATTTAGACAAAGATTTATTGGAACAAAAAATCATTTATTTTCACCCCGACATTAATACCGCCACCATAGGCTTAAAGCCGGAGGATTTTAAAAAGTTCATTGAATTTACCAAGCATCAACTAAACTTTTATTAAAAAATTCTGTCATTCCGAGCGACCCCGAGCGTAGTCAAGAGGGAGTCGAGGAATCCCTTATCTGTTCACATAATCAAAAGCAAAGGATCTCTTCACTCCCTTCGGTCGGTCGAGATGACAAAATATAAGGAGTCTTATGACAAACTCTAAATTACTCGGGCAAGGGCTTTTGCACACCTTGGGCGTGGAAATTTATGTGCTGATTGTGGCTTTTATTATGAATAATGCCCAAGACTGGTTCGGCAAACTAGACGGCTTTTTTGGTGCTGCCATGGCCTTAATGCTTTTAACAGTTTCCGTGGCAATAGTAGGCTCTCTGATTTTCATCAAACCAGCCCTCATGATCTATGGAAACCAAAAACAAGAAGGAATTAAGCTTTTACTTTATACTCTTTTTTGGTTGGTGTTAATTGTAATTGTAGATTTTGCGATTTTAGCCTTTATCAAATAAAACATGCTGGATAAAATTTTTGGGCAGGGAAAAACTCGGCAAGGCTTTTTTTGGATACTGTACGACTTCGCCAATTCAATCGCGGTAGTAGTATTTTTTCTGTATTTTTCCCAATGGCTGGTGGTGGAAAACGGAATCGCGGACATTTGGTACAACCTAATTTTTACGGCATCTAGCATACTTCTGGTTTTTAGTTCGCCAATACTGGGCATTATTGCGGACAAAACGCAGCGCAGAATGCCATATCTGGCTTTTTCCACTTTGATGTTTTTCTTATGCCTTGTTACGGTAAGCTTAATTGCCCTGTTTGTCCCTTATTCAACGGGCGCCGCTTTTACCGCAGCCGGAATATACATGCTGGCAAACTATTTCTACCAGCTTTCTTTCTCATTTTACAACCCAATGTTAAGCGAAGTGGCCGCGGAAGAAAAACAAGGCCTGGTTTCAGGGCTGGGGCAGTCGGCCAATTGGCTTGGGATGATAGCCGGTATTCTTATTAGCCTGCCTCTAATAGGAGGGACTATTTATTTATTTGGCCACGGGGGTAGAGCACAAACTTTCTTGCCGGCCACGATAATATTTTTTGCGCTTAGCCTGCCAGCATTATTTTTCTTAAAAGACAAAACCCCGCAAAAAATTCCGTTTCGCATCAAGCATGAATATAAAAACTATTTTAAATCTTTTTTTAACCTAATCAAAAATCCAGGGATAGGAGCTTTTTTGCTGGGATATTTCTTTTTTAACGACGCTGTAATTACCCTGCAAAACAACTACCCAATTTACATGGAACAGGTCTTTGGGGTAAGCGACAAAATTAAGTCAATTTTGCTCCTTGGCATTTTAGTCACATCCGCCATTGGAGCCTTTTTCGGAGGCTATGTTGCGGACAAAATCGGCCGAAAAAAAATCCTTACAATCATTCTCGTACTTTGGATAATACTATTTCCGATGATTGGTAGCCTAAAAATTCTGCCAATTTTTTACGCGCTTACGGTCGTCATGGGACTTCTGTATGGAGCTACATGGTCGGTAGCGAGAGCTTTAATGCTTAAGCTTACGCCCAAAGACAGCCTTAACCACGCCTTTAGCTACTACACCCTGGCCGAACGGTTCTCCACTTTTGTTGGGCCAGTGGCTTGGGGAACGATAACTTATTTTTTGGCAGGCAGGGGAGCGGTCAGATACCAAATCGCCGCCGTTTCTTTAACAATATTTGTTGTTATTGGCTTGGTTCTGGTTAACAAGATACCAAAAGAAAAAATGCTCCCTGGCTCGCAAAATACACCGGGTTGATTTTTCTAATCGGTTCCATCATCATATACCTATGGAACCCTTGGCTAATAAAATAAGGCCCTCTTCTCTGGAAGAATTTGTGGGGCAAACACATTTGGTGGGGGAGGGCAAGCCTTTGCGCAAGGCGATTAAGCAAGGGCATCTTTTTAGCTTTATCTTTTGGGGTCCGCCGGGCGTTGGCAAAACTACGCTGGCAAGAATTTACGCCAAGGCTTTGAATGCAAAATTCTATGAGCTTTCTGCGGTTTCGGCAGGGAAGGATGATATAAGAAAGATAATTGCTGATGACACAGGAGATCATTCTAAAGTCCTCTTTCTTGATGAGATACACAGGTTCAATAAAGCCCAACAAGACTATCTTTTGCCTTTTGTAGAGCGCGGGGAACTTTACTTAATCGGCGCAACCACGGAAAACCCTTCCTTTGAAGTCATTGCGCCCTTGCTTTCAAGGTGCAGAGTTTTTGTAATGGATAAGTTAAGTGATAAGGAGATGAAAACCATCATAGACCGCGCGATCGATGTCATTGCGAGCAAAAACAAAGCACTCCATAAGATAGGCGACGAAGCCAAAGACTGGCTTATAAAAATGGCCAACGGCGATGCCCGGCAGGCGATTGCGATGATAGACGCCTGCGTACAATTATATAGCAAGATAACTGTTGAAAACTTAAAACAAACACTCCAATCCAAACACCTGCGCTACGACAAGGTTGGTGAAGAGCATTACAATACGATTTCAGCATTTATTAAATCCATGCGTGCCAGCCAGCCAAACGCCGCGCTTTACTATCTGGCACGCATGGTAGAAGCGGGGGAGGACCCGCTGTTTATTGCCCGCAGGATGGTCATTTTTGCCAGCGAGGATATTGGCCTGGCCCAGCCCACGGCTTTAGTGGTGGCCAATGCGGTATTTCGTGCCTGCGAGACCATAGGCTACCCTGAATGCGCTATTAACCTTGCCCACGGCGTGGCGTATTTAGCCAATTGCAAAAAAAACCGCTCCGCTTACAATGCACTCCGCGCCGCGCAGGCTGATGTGAAAGAATACGGCAATCTTCCGATTCCCTTAAAAATCCGCAACCCGGTTACAAAGCTAATGGGAGATTTGGGCTACGGCGAGGGTTACGAAGATTATGATAAAGAAAACTACCTGCCGGGAGAATTAAAGGGCAAAAAATATTTAACTTAGTTTATGCCAGAAAAATATCCAACAGAAACGGAACATTCAAAATTACCCGAAACGACTTTAGGGCCATTGGTTTTAAAAGCAACCGATGATTACGGAGGCTTATTGCAGGACGCCAAGGGAAAATATTGGCGTTTTAGAGCTAAAAACAGACAATGGAATCCATTTACAATAGAGGAGGCCAGCACATATCACATGGAAAATGCTGAACCTCAAAAGGAAAATATGGCTTTTGATAATATCTGGAAAGCCAGCTCCTATTTAATACGGCGCGGATATGAAAAAATGCTTCCTATATTCCAAAACATTCTGAAAAAAGAAATGCAAAGAGCCAAACAAGACCAAGACATAAAACAAATAACAAATTGTCAAAGGATTATTGAATTTTACAATAAATTAATCCCTTTACTAAAATCTGTGGAAGAAGCCACCGAAGTACAATTACCGAAAGCCGTTAGACAACTGGAAACAGGATTAAAAGAATATGACAATTGGGATACTTTAAAATTCTAAAAAACCGGAGGCCAATGAAAATAAAAAGTATATTTAAACAATACGACTACAGTTTGCCGAAAGATTTGATAGCGCAGAAACCTTCAAACCCTCGCGATAAGGCGAGGCTTTTGGTTTACCCCCACACCAAAAATGCAAAAGCGTTTTATGGTGTGGGGGTGCCTCCTTCAAAGAAAATTTTGCATGATAGATTCATAAACCTGCCTAAATATCTCCCCGAAAATTCAGTGCTGGTCTTTAACCAAACTAAAGTTATCCCGGCAAGGATAATAGTCAGGAAAGAGACAGGGGGCAGGGTAAAACTGCTTTATATTGGTAAAGATAAAAATTATATTAAAGTCCTTGCAAATAAAAAGTTGGATGTTGGTCAAAAACTAGCCATCGTAAACGGTTCGACCTCTCTCTTGCCCTCTCCACGCCTAAAGAGGGGAAAATTTGTTGTGGTAAAAAAAACAGGCCAATTCTATTTTTTAAAACCGAATTTTAAGCTTTCCAAATTACCATCAATTTTTTCAAAATACGGACAAACCCCCTTGCCTCCGTACCTCAAACATTCACCGCTAAAAGAAGCAGAAAGAAAAAAATTTTACCAAACTGTTTTTGCCAAGACGGGGGAATCTGTTGCCGCGCCAACCGCCAGCCTTCATTTTACCAAACGGTTAATGCAAAGACTACAAAAAAATGGAATAAAAATTTTATTTGTAAACTTAAACGTTAACTTAGGAACCTTCGCACCTTTAACCGAAGAAAATATCAAAACCGGCAAACTCCACACCGAAACCTATGAGATAAACAAAAAAACCTTGGAAAATATCAAACTGGCTAAACAACAAAGAAAGCCCATTATCGCGGTTGGTACCACAGTGGTAAGAACGTTGGAAAGTTTTGCCAAAACCGGCAAACTAACAGGCGCCACTGATCTGTTCATCCGCCCGCCTTATAATTTTAAAATTATTGATGGAATAATCACCAATTTCCATGTTCCAAAATCCAGTCTTATGATGCTGGTTGCGTCACTTGTGGGTAGAAAAAAATTGCTGGATATCTACAGGCTAGCCACGGAAAAACGCTACAAATTCTTTTCTTTTGGGGACGGGATGTTTATTTTCTAAAATATTTTACTGTGGATATTTTTTGGCTTCATACTAAATTAGCCTTTAAATAAGCCAAAAAAAATTAATGAAGACTTTTGCTAATTGTAAAAATTATAAAAACCCTTGACATATACTCAAAAACCCTTGATTTTATTAGGTTTTCTGATACCATTTAAATATCACAAAAATTATTAAGCGATAATTAAGGAAAACAAACCTTATGACAAAGTCAGAAACTTTGCAAGCGTTGGCAGACAAACTTGGCAAGACCAAGAAGGAAGCCGGCGAAATATTGGATGCCGTTGTACAGTTGGCATACGGCGAAACCAAAAAGAGCGGTGAATTCACCATTCCCGGCCTTGGAAAGCTTCAAAAGAAGCACAGGGCGGCCAGAATGGGCCGAAACCCTGCAACTGGCGAGCAAATCCAAATAGCCGCCAAAACAGTTGTGAAATTCCGCGTTGCCAAGGCAGCCAAAGACTCAATTCTTTAAAAGACTTTTAAAAACCATTCCGAGTACTGGCAAGGAATGGTTTTTAAATTTGTTAATTTTATGGTATAATATAACAAATGAAAAGCTTCCAAAAGACACTTGAACTGGAAACAAAAAAACAGTTTGAAATCGTGGATATCACAAAACAAATAGAAACTGTTGTTTTGGATTCTAAAATCCAAAATGGTGTAATTGCTGTTTTCTGCCCCCATACCACGGCATCTATAAAGCTCAACCACAACGAGCCGCTTTTAATGCAGGACATAATGAAGGCCCTGTACAGGCTGGTGCCGGTGGACATCAGCTACAGCCACGATTTGTTTGAACTGCGGGAAAACATAGCGGCAAACGAAAGAACCAACGGCCATGCGCATATAAAAGCCTTCCTAATGGGATCTTCCGAGACTCTAATATTGGAAAAGGGGCAAATTTTGCTGGGCGGCAAACAAAGTGTATTTTTTGTAGACTTTGACGGGGGTAGAAAAAGGCAGGTTAGAATTCAAATTGTTGGTGAATAAATAATTAAAAATCTTGAAGGCCCGTTTTGGGCGGTCGATCTTAAGATAAAGTCAATATAAAAATTGACGGAAAGGGATTCAAAATAAATGGAAAACGAATTTCTTCAAAGTAGCGTTAATGCCTTACAGGATCTTTATAGCACCGTAGTTTCTTTCTTGCCGGAGCTATTGGCCGCAATTATAGTACTTATTATCGGCTGGCTACTCGCTATATTTTTAAGCAAACTCGTTCTCAGAATTTTAGAGGCCATTAAAATTGACGTCTTAGCCGACCAGCTCGGGCTTAAAAGTCTCTCTGAAAAAGTCGGCAGGAACTTAAGTCTCGCAAGGCTTGGCAGTTGGCTGATCAAATGGTTCTTCTTCCTCGGCAGCTTTATTGCCGCAGCGGAAATTTTAGGCCTTACCGAGGTAAGCAGATTTTTGTACCAAGACGTGCTTGGCTATGCCAGCAATGTAATCGTAGCCATGGCTGTATTACTGCTTGGAATCTTAGCCGCTAACTTCTTCTCTGGAATTGTCAACAGCACAGTCAAAGCCAGCGGATGGCATTCTGCGGGAGCTTTGGGAGCAATTACCAAATGGGCAATTTTGGTATTCGCAATAATTGCAGCCCTTTCACAACTGCAAATTGCCACGGCATTTCTGCAGGATCTCTTCAGGGCGGTAATTGCCATGCTCGCCATAGCCGGCGGCATTGCTTTCGGGCTTGGCGGCAAAGAACACGCCAAAAAAGTGCTTGAGGGAGTGGAAGAAGACCTTACCAAAAAAATCTAAACACTCTTTGAAACAAAAATTAAATACTTAAAAAGTTAGGAACCTATATCCTAAAGGTTTTGTGTTGCACTAATTTTTCTATTAAAATACAGTTACTATGCCAAAAAAGCCTTTTATAGTCCTTGGGATATTGGTTCTTATTTTACTGCTTTTAAGCAATTATTTACTATATGACCTAAAAAAACAAGACAAACAAAGAAAGCTGGAAATCCAAAACGCAAAGACTGAAGAGATTGCCATCACCCTCATTGAAGGCTGGAACGTTAAAGACATTGCCCACTATCTGGATAAACAGGGAATAGTCAAAGCAGAAGACTTTTTAAAATACCAGCTGGAATTCGACAAAAGCCAATACAGCTTCTTGCAAAATGTTCCTAAAAAATATGACTTGGAAGGCTTCCTGTTTCCGGACACTTATAGACTTTTTGCTTCAATAAAAAATAACGATGCTAAAATTGCCAGCGAGGCTGTCATAAAAAAACTGCTGGATAATTTTGAGAACAAACTGCCCGAAAGCGCGGAAGCAAAAGCGGTCAAACAAGGCTTGAGCCTGTACGAAGCAATTACCCTTGCCTCAATCGTGGAAAAAGAAACTGGCCGGAACGCCGCAACGCCAGAATCTAAAGTCAAGTTAGACGAGGAAAGAAAAATTGTTGCCGGAATTTTTTACAACCGACTTAGGACGGGAATGGCTTTGGAAAGCGACGCGACTATAAATTACGTCACAGGTAAAAACCTTCCTTCGCCGACTTTAGAAGACCTACAAATTAATTCAGCTTACAACACATACAAATACCCGGGCCTTCCGCCCGGGCCTATTGCCAACCCCTCCCTCTCATCAATCGAGGCAGTTTTAAACCCCATCCAAACCGACTACTATTATTTTTTGCACAAGCAACCCTCAGGAGAACCCGTCTACTCCAAAACCTTTGAAGAACACGTGGAGAATAAGTTTAAATATTTGAAATGAAACTAAAAAAATGGCTGACACAAAATTTAAAGGAGATCAAAAAACTTCAATGAATTCATTTTCCTCTAAATATGAACAAAAGCTAATCGCTTTCTTATTGCCTAAATTACCTACTTGGCTAAAAGGCCATCATCTAACTTTAATGAGTATCCCAATATCTATAGGGCTAATCATTTTGGGTTATTATGCAAGAAATAATTATAATTGGATTTGGGCTTCATCGTTTCTAATCATCGCACAATGGTTTACAGATTCTTTAGACGGCCAACTTGGAAAATACAGAGATTCAAAAATCCCCAGATGGGGATTTTATATGGACCATTTTTTAGATTTCGTTTTTTTGATCTCTGTAATAATTGGGTATTCTTTTTTATTCTTTGGACAAAACAGAGAACTTTTCCTTTTACTTATACCCATACTTACGGGATTTATGATAAACGCTTATCTACTATTTGGAGCAACACAAAAATTTAAGCTAACATACCTAAAAATGGGTCCAACCGAATTTAGAATATTATGTATTATCTTAAATACGTTAATAATTTATTTTGGGATTCATTTTATTGAAAAAAGCTTAATCTATGTTATGCTTTTACTTCTGGCTATATTAATTTTCATAGTTTACAGAACCCAAAGACAAATTTGGTTAAACGAAAAGGTCACTAACTAATTAACCAAGCTGGTTTCCAACAAAATCCTTATACCCGTTTAAAAAGCTTAAAATATCTGTTTCGTTTTTACCCTCCAGCTGGAGGGTTTTTATTTGGAGGGAAGTATTATTACCACAAACAATGATACCACCATCCATAATTTGTCCAGGGCTTGATGGTTGCCCTGAATGCTCGCAAGGTGAGCAATCAAGAATTTTTAGCATTTTTCCGTCCCACTTCGTCCAAATTCCAGGCCAAGGATAAAAAGCTCGGAACTGATTGTAAATATTATTGGCTGATTTTTGCCAGTTAACTTGACCGTCTTCTTTTTTTATTATCTTAGTTTGGCTGGCTTGCGTATCATCTTGAGGTATTGATTTAAGCACGCCCGATGCATAATCTTCTATGGTTTGATTGATAAGTTGGGCAGACTTAAAAGCCAGTTTTTCAGAAAGGGTAAAGTAGTTGTCGTCCGGATCTATTTGAGCCTTTTCCTGGGCTAAAATTGGCCCGTGGTCAACTTTTTCGTCCAAAATGAATATCGTGGTGCCGGTTTCTTTATCGCCGTTTAAAAGCGCGGTCTGAATAGGGGAAGGGCCACGATATTTTGGTAATAATGAAAAATGCATATTTACGGTTTTGTACTTTGGCAAGTTTATGATTTCGGAGGGCAAAATCTGCCCATAAGAAACCACCACAAAAATATCCGTATTCAATTCTTGCAGTTTTGACAAAAACTGATTGCCATCTTTGGTTCTCTCCGGTTTCAAAATAGGCAATTTCATTTCGTTCGCCAAAACCGAAACAGGGGACTCTTGCAGTTCCTGATTCCTGCCCACTTTTTTATCCGGCTGCGTTACTACCGCAAAAATTTGATGTTTATGAGATAACATTTCTAAAATAGGAAGGGCTACATTAGATGTTCCAAAAAATACTATTTTCATATATTTTTAATCACCCTTCTAAGCACTTCCGCTTCCATACGGCAGTCTACGAGGGCATCATGCAAATTACCAGGTACTGCAATCTTGAAATATTTTAAACAATCTTCTAACCCAAAACCTGCAAATTGTTTTCTGCTTTTAAGCTTATTTTTTAAGGCCAAAAAAGTATAAAACAAACCCCAGATGTTAAAATAGTGGTGGTCAAACGGCCATCTCATTCTAGACTTTTCATAAGCCCTCTGCATAAAAGTTATATCCATTATTCCGGCGTAATGGGAAAAAATGGCGTTCTTGCCAAACATGCGGTTAAATTTTCGCAAAACTGATTTCAAGCTTGGCGCGGTTTTTACCATCTCCCAAATAATCTTATTTACCGCCATAGATTCTCTATCTCGCGCTCTCCATTTAGTCGGCCGAGCATAAAAAACAAAAGATTTCTTTTCTTTTAAAGTCTTTCTGTCCAATAAAACTGCCGCTAGCTGGATGATTTCATGACGATTTACATCTAAGCCTGTAGTTTCAATATCAATAAGTAATAAATCCCTGTTAAACATAATTACACCTCGCGAATAATTTTTCTAAAAATTTCCGCCTCAAGCCGCACTTTTTCCAGCGCGTCGTTGGGCTTCTCCTGTTTGAGACGGAAATAATCCAAAAAAGTATAAAAAGTGGGCATTTTGCGCATACCATAATTTAAAGTGTAAATATAACCTAAAGTCCAAAGTTCTATTGCGTGGTTGTCGTAATCGAACTGGACCACGGCTTTTTTAAAAGCGTTTTTTAAAAAAAGAATATTTGTCCAGTTGTGAGTGGCAAGCAGAATGCTGCTTCCGAATTTTTTATGGAACTGTTTTGCCGCATCGTAAATCTTGGGGGCCCTTTTATAAACATTCGGCTGGATCTGTAAAAAACGCGCATGCTCACTTATTATACTGTCTAAATAACTCACCCTTACATAGCTGTTAAAAAACGCCTTTTCCAGTAAGTTGTCTTTATCCAACAAGACTGCAGAGAGCTGGATTATATTGTCCTTGTCCAGGTTTGAGCCCGTGGTAATGATTTCAAAAAATAAAATATCTTTTATAAACTTCACCCGGTATATCAACTTCCAATCCCAAACGCCAGTTTGGCATGTTTGTGATCGTTTAATATTATTCCAAAAATAATCAACTTTTTTAAATCCATACTTTAAATTTTTTGGCGTTTAGCAACAAACATATTGGAAGTTGTATTACCGGGTTCATCAATATAATTCTAATGCCCCAAATTAGTATCTTAAATACTCACCAAATGTTTTTTCGGATCATTTGAATTGAATTATTTGGATAATTCGGATTACAACAATCTTTTTTTCTTCCACTTTTTTACTAGGTCTTCTCCTTGGGTATATTTTTCTATATGATTAAGAATCAATATTCCATTCGTATGGTCCACCTCATGCTGCACAATCCGCGAAATCCAGCCGTCATCTATAATTTTTATAATTCCGCCCTTTCTATTTTGCGCCTGAATGGTAACTTTTTTTGGTCTTTTTAAAACCCCAAACACTCCGGGAATAGAAAGACAGCCTTCTTCCAGTTCCCACTGCTCTTTGGAACCGAAAATAATTTTTGGATTATACAAAGGAAAAAGCGCCCCGCCGCTTTTTTCCAAATTGACCACAATCAGCTTATACATCTTATCTACCTGGGGAGCCGCCAGCCCAATTCCGTCAGCATCCTTAACTGTATCTGTCATGTCTTTGGTTAACTGAATTACTTCATCCGAAAGCGGAAACTCTACCGTCTGAGTAGTACTCTGCAGTATTTTATTAGGAAATTTTGCAATGTTTAATATCATTTTTTGCTCTTCAGTTCTTTATTGTGCTTTTTAATTAAATAGGCAAACAGCTTTCCGGGAGTTTTAGTATTTTTTACTTCCGAAACCTGAGCCGCAAGAGTTCTTAAAAAGTTGTGATCATAAAGCAGAGCCATCTTTAAATAAAACCCGAAATGTTCTGTGTCGTTTAATTTTTTGGAAAGCTCATCGGCTAAAAGATGAGCGGGGGAGTGGAGATGAGTATCTACTTTGGGCCTAGAAGATAACTTTTTGCTTGTTTTGGCTATCTTGCCTATAGATTCCATACCAGCTAATTATAGCATATTTGGGCTGTTTTGGGTATAATTGATGATATGAAGCTGGACATCGCAGGTTTAAAAATTGACTCTTTAAACAAACAGGAACTGCTAGATTTGATGCTTGAAAGAATCAAGACAAACCAAAAAACTTGGGTTACCACGGTTTATTCTGAATTCCTTTACGCAGGGCTCAAAGGCCCAACAATTATGGAAATGCTGAACAAAGCAGATATTGCCGTGCCGGACGGGATAGGAATTTTTTGGGCTAAACGATATTTATCTCTATGCCTCACAGTAAAAAATTATTGGCTAAAAATCTTGCAAGCATTTTGGCAAGCCAAGTATTCCTTGCTTGCTATTCTCCTTTATCCACGATGGATAAAAAGCGCTTTCCCCGAAAAAATTGTAGGCGCGGACTTAGTCTGGGACATTGCAAAAATGGCAGGTGATAATGATCTCTCAATTTATCTTCTGGGCGGTTTTGGCAACACGCCGAATATAGTAAACTCAAAGCTCAAAGCTCAAAATCCAAAATTAAAAACCGCAGGATGCTCCAATAAGAACCCCGACGATATTTCGCTGATAAATGATATTAATCAATCCGCGCCAGATATTTTGTTCGTGGCTTACGGACCTATAAAACAGGAAAAGTGGATATATGAGAATCTTTCCAAACTACCATCAGTCAAACTCGCAATGGGCGTCGGCGGCAGCTTTGATTACATCGCCGGCAAGCGCCTTGCCCCAGCGACGATAATCAGAAAAATCGGCCTGGAATGGCTTTGGCGCCTGTTCACCCAGCCACACCGGATAAGACGCATTTCAAACGCAACTTTTGGCCTCATTTTTCGTCTTATTAAATACAAAGCAAAAAGTCTTTAATTAGAACAAGTTTAATGATATAATTTCTAAGAATATGACGGGAAAAAAATCCAACATAAGAACTCGCTTTGCTCCTAGCCCTACAGGTTTCGTCCATATTGGCAGTTTGCGCACCGCACTGTTCTCTTTTTTGTTTGCCCGCAAAAAGGGAGGCAAACACATTTTAAGAATTGAAGACACCGACCAGAGTAGAAAAATTGAGGGTACGACTGAAAATTTACTTAAAGTAATGAAGGAACTGGGAGTTGAATTTGATGAGGGTGTATTCTTGAACGAAGATGACAGCTTTTCGGAGAAAGGTAAATTCGGCCCGTATATGCAATCGGAAAGGTTGGATATTTATAAACAACACGCTTCGAAGCTGGTTGAGCAAGGAAGTGCGTATTACTGTTTTTGCGACGAAAAACGTCTGGAAGAACTAAAAAAGGAACAAATTGCGCTTAAAAAACCCGCAATGTACGACGGCTGCTGCCGCAAGCTTTCCAAAGAAGAAACAAGGCAAAAACTGGAAGATTTTAGCAAGCAAGGCAAAAACCCGGTCATTCGACAGGCTATTCCCCACGAGGGACAAACCCTTGTACATGATTTAATCTATGGCGATATTATCTTTGAACATAAAATTTTAGACGATCAAATTTTACTTAAATCCGACAACTTTCCGACTTACCACCTGGCAGTGGTAGTGGATGATCATCTAATGCAAATAACTCATGTTATTCGAGGCGAAGAATGGATTTCCTCCACGCCCAAACATTTACTGTTATACAAAGCTTTCGGCTGGGAGCCGACGCAATTTGCGCACTTGCCTCTTATTCTAAATCCCGACAAAACCAAACTTTCCAAAAGACAAGGGGACGTGGCAGTAGAAGAATTTTTAAATAAGGGCTACCTAAAAGAAGCGCTGGTAAATTTCGTGGCTTTTTTAGGCTGGAACCCTAAAACTCAGCAGGAAATTTTTTCTCTTAATGATTTAATCCATGAATTTGATTTGGCGAAAATCAATAAGGCCTCGGCAATTTTTGATACGTGCAAGCTGGACTGGATGAACAGCTTATATATTCGAAGTAAACCTATAAAAGAACTTACCGATCTTATAATCCCTTACTGGAAAAAAATTGGGATTGATACTGACAAATACAACAGAACCTTTTTGGAAGCCATTGTGGAATTAAGGCGGCCCAGAATTAAAACTCTGTCCGAGATAGGGGAGAGGACTGGTTACTTTTTTACCTCTCCAGAATACGAAGCCGAACTTTTAATTTGGAAAAAGAGCGACAACGGTGACGCCAAACAAAAACTTCAAGAAATCCTTGAACTTTATAAAAGCTTTCAAGACGAAGATTTTTCCGTGCAAAAATTAGAAGAAAAAACCAAAGCTTTCATTGAAGCAAAAAATTATCAAAACGGAAATGTCCTCTGGCCTTTGCGTGTAGCCTTAAGCGGCCAAAAACAAAGCCCCAGCCCCTTTGAAATCGCCTCAGTGTTATTTTTGGGTCCCGAAAAAGAAGAAATTCTAAAAAGGATTAAAACAGCAATAAGCAAACTTTAATTTAAGTCGTTTAGGATTTGAAAAAATGCCAATTTTATGATATAATATAAAAGATGAACTCCCTAAAAGAAACAAAAAAAATTCAACAAAAACTGACAAAAAGTTGGCTAAAAACAGCGGTAGTTTTTGCTCTAGCCATAACTTTGATCTCCGGCTCAAACCCTGTGACCTTAGCTCAAGACACTGGTCTAGACCAGTTAAACGCCGAGAAAGCCGAAAGGCAAAAGAAGCTTCAGCAATTAAATCAGCAAATCAAAAACTTCCAGCAGCAAATCTCGGACGCGCAGGGCAAATCCAACACGTTGCAAACGCAGATTTTTATTTTTGACAAAGAAATTGCTTCTACAGAATTGCAAATCGAGGCAAAAGAAACCCAAATTGAAGACACCGATTTACAAATTAGGGAGCTGGAAAAATTGATCCAAAAAAAACAGGAAGAAATTGACCAAGACAAAAAAATCCTAACTGAGACCCTTATTGAATTAAACGAGTTCGACAATGACTTTCTGCTTAAGACAACTTTAAGTTTAAATAATCTTTCCGACTTTTTAGACCAGATTCAGTATACCCAAAATTTTCAAAGCAGGATTTATAACATACTGCAAAAAGTCAAAAAACTTAAGGCTAAACTGGAAGCCGACCAAAAGCAGCTAGAAATCCAGCTAAAAAATTTAGGTGAATTAAAACAGCAGTTGGAAATCGGTCAGGAAGTGCTTGAAGAACAAAGAAACCAAAAGCAGGTTTTGCTCACGCAAACCAAAGGCATAGAACGAAACTTCCAAACACTGCTTGCGGCAAGTAAAAAAGAAGAAAGCGACATTGAAAGTGAAATTGAAGACTTAGACAGGGCAATCAGGGAAAAATTAGGTTATAAGAGCGTTCCGGCAAAGCCTGGCAGCCTGGCCTGGCCTATGGATGGCATTTTAACCCAAAAATACGGCAATACGGGCTTTACAGCTCTTGGTTACGATTTCCATAATGGCATTGATATTGCAGCACCCGCAGGACAGGCAATTTACGCGGCCGCAGACGGGGAGGTAATTTATACCGATAAATCCGACCAGGCTTATGGCAACTGGGTGGCGATCAAACACAATATTTCAAATAACGGCGGCTCAAGCGAAATTATTACGCTTTACGCGCACTTTAGAAGCTTTATTGTAAGCGCGGGACAAAAAGTTAAAGAGGGCGATTTAATCGGTTATGAGGGCAACACGGGTAATACCACCAAAAAACTATACGGCCCCGGTAGGGGATACCATATTCATTTCGGAGTCTATGATAGTGAGGGCTTTGGCGTAAAGGAAGGGGCCTATACGCACATCTACGGACATTATTCCATTCCTTATGGTTACACCTACAACCCTCTTGATTTCCTAGAATAACAATGAAAATTAACCCGCCGAAGTTCGCTGAATTCTTTGACTTAATATAAACAAAAAATATGAAAAGCCAAAATCTAAAATTTAAAAAGTTTTTTTTCTTGATTCTAGTAGTAATGATATTTTTTTCGCAGCTAAGCCTTGCATACGCTCAGGAAGTTTATGACTATAAAGCAAACTCGGGAGCTCAAAAATCTATTACCGATTATTTATGCACCCCGAAACAGGCGGATGGTTCAGGTGAAACTCTTTTTGAATGCATAAACAAAATTTACAAATTCGTCATAATTTTTGCTTCTATGCTGGCGGTGCTGTTCATAGTTATTGCGGGATACGTTTACATGGCCGCGGAAGGAAATCAGGAAGCCGTAGACAAAGCTAAAAACATCCTGATTACTACAGTAACCGCTTTAGTTATTTTAATGGGAGGCTATGTACTTCTTAAAACCATAAATCCGGATTTGGTGGAATTTAGAAGCATCCAGCCGCCGGGCGTGGCGCTTCCTGCGGTAGCGCCGCCAACAGTAGCTGCAGCAAAAACAGCTTCCGACATTCTTTCTTCCGGAAATATCATTTTAGCAAGTTCGCACATTTCCGGTGTTCAAGACAATGCAACAGCTCTAAAAAACATTCAAGATACGGCCCAAGGCAACTCCGCTTCCTTAAGCAATTATCAAAACGCGCCCGGGGGCACGGTTGCGCTTAACCAAAGCATGTTGAATGCGCTGCTTGAAATTTCTAAGACTTATAGGATATCTGTAAGCGAAATAGCGGGAGGCTCTCATAGTGCAAATTCCAGCCACTACAAAGGAACAGCTTTTGATATTAATTCCGTAAACGGGGTTCATATGACAAGTGGAAACCAATATACTTCTGCAATAATGAATTTATGTAGGCAATTAGGGGCAACTGAGGTCTTAGATGAAACCGCTAGCGCAAACCATGTTCATTGTGCTTGGTAAATAATACATTGCGTCGTCCAAGATACATTGTGCGACGTATTAAATATTAAAAAACATCAAATCCCCTATGAATATAGGGGTTTGTTTTTATTCTATTGATATTCAAACTGCTTTATTCTATCTTTCTAAGCTCTTTTACAACTTTTGACAAAACTTTTAACAGATAATTTACATCTTTTTTAGTTGTGGAATTGGTTAAAGTAATCCTTATACTGGACTTAGCCTCTTTTTGACTCCTGCCAATGGCTTTTAGCACATGTGAAGCCTCTTCTACCCTCTCAGTGGCACAGGCGCTGCCTGTAGAAACCGCAATATTGTAAAAATCTAAATAAAGTACTAAGTTTTCCCCGTCTATGCTCTTTATTAACAAATTGATATTATTCGGAAGCCTTTTTGGATATTGAATATTGGTTATTGGATATTTTATTTCAGGGCCATTTAAATAAACGCTAGGAATAATTTTGATGATCTGCTGTGTAAAAAAACTGCTTAATTTCAATAAACGGTCGTTCTCTTTTAAAAGTATGGCTTGTGAAAGCTCTAAAGCTTTGGCAAAACCGACTATACCGGCCACATTTTCCGTCCCCGACCTTAAGCCTCTCTCCTGCCCCCCGCCATAGATCAAGGGCTTTAGCTTTGTTCCTTTTTTTACGTATAAAAGACCAATTTGTTTGGGACCGTAAATTTTGCTGGCGTTAATAGACATTAAATCCACGTCCAGTCTTTGGACTTTTAAGTCCAAACTGCCGGCAGCCTGGCAGGCATCGGTATGAAATATTATCTTTGGAAGATTTTGCGTTTTGCGCTTTTCGTTTTGCGCTTTCAGCCACTTGCCTATCTCGGCTATTGGCTCCACTGTTCCGATTTCATTATTGGCATATATTACGGAAACAAAAACGGTTTCCGGCCGCATAGCTTTTTTTAACTGATCCAGATTCACAAAACCCTCTTTATCCACACCAACGATACTAATCTTAAAATCTTCATCTTTTAAGGCCTTAAAAGAATTTAAAACACAGTCGTGTTCAATAGCGGTTGTAATGAGATGGGGAAGTTTTTCCATTTTGCTTTTATATTCCCTAGCCACCCCAAAAACCGCCAGATTCACGCTCTCCGTGCCTCCCGCTGTAAACACAATCTCCTCCGGCCGGGCGTTTATAAGTCGAGCAATAGTAGACCTCGCCCCTTCCACTGCTTTTCTTGCCTCTATCCCCTTTTTATGGAGCGAGGAAGGATTGCCGTAAGCCTCGTTTAAAAACGGCTGCATAGCTTTTAAAACTTCCGGCCGCAAATAAGTCGTTGCCGCGCAGTCTAAATAGATTGTCTTTTTAGGGATTTTAACTTTAGGAAACATGATATGATTTCAATTAAGCTGATTATAGCAAAGTCAATACAAAATAAAAACCGCCAATAGGTACCCCAAAGGCGGTGAAAGAAAGACATTCCAAACAGCAGGACGTTTCTCCTGTGCTTGCTAATAATCCTCCTTTCACCGCCTTTAATGCTTTCCGGCGCCTTACTCTCCCTCTCTTGTTAACCCCTCAAAAGCGGAAGCAGGCCTTCCACAAAAAGCATTCTTCTGCCAGCCCAGCATACTCTGGTAGGGCCCATTCCTAGCCTGTGCAACAGCCTCGGGTGATTAAGAAAAAAACCACAATCACCCTAAACCACCCCGACAACCCGGAGACGGCCGCGTAAGGACGCAAACCACAAACGCGGCCTATTAGATTGCCTGAGCGGTTCTGAATGGACTGATATTACCAAAAACTAACAAAAAAATCAAGGCTCTTTAGCCTTGAAGCTTACAACTTGAATCACCCCGCCTGCACTTACCTTCGGCAAGAACCGATGGCGGACAAGCAATCTTAAAACTAATTCTACCTGCTTGACTTCCTAAACCCCGCGGCCTGCGCTTCCGCCTCCGTGTTAAAGCACATTTCCGGGTTTGTCCTGTCGTAAAAACTCCCGCCCGGCACATGATAAATCAAACCGGAAGAAGATACGTTGCCCTTAATCAAACAATTCGTTGGCGATGAAGTCGCGGTAGCAGTTATGGTACCTAAAATCTGAGCATCATCATTTTCATCCATTTTATCCGCTTCCCTCTCCCCTGCTGTTGTTTGTCCAACTAAATTTGTGTTATAATTATTTTGTTGGTTGGATTTTCTCATCTCCTTCTCAAATCTTCCCGTGCCGAAACCTACAATAAAAACCAAAACAAAACACACTCCCAAAACCACTTTATTTTTATTTTCCTTATCCTCAAACCATTTTTTAATTTTTTCGTAGCTTATCATCTTATAAAAATTATATCACACCCGCGTCCTTCCCTCTTCGGGAATGGAGAGGGACAAGGGAGAGGTTGATATTTAAATGATTTACGCCTTTATTTTAGGGAGGGTATATACGCTTTCTTTGGCAGAACTGTTTGCCATTCTGGAAAAACCAGATCCTTCTTTGGGTTTGGACGGCGGTCCTGTCAAAATCCTGGACGCTTCCTGGGAAGTTTTAATTATAGAAACCAGCAAACCAATAATTGTGGAAAACCTCCAAAAAAGGCTTGGAGGCATGGTTAAAATTCTCAAAGTCATAGATGTGATAAAAAAACGGGAACAGGATTCAATTAATTTCGCGGTGCAACATTACTTTAAGCCCAGCACTTTAAAAAATAAATTTTTCAAGGACTATAAAGGCAAAAAACAATTTGGCGTTAGTATTTATCTGCTGGACAATAGCATCAAAGCCTTTGGCGAACCGAAACGGATTGGAATGATGATTAAAAAAACCCTCACCGAAGGGGATTTAAGCGTACGTTTGGTCTTGCCTGAATTTAATTCCCTCTCGCTCGCCTCCGTTGTCGTAACTAAGAACCTGCTTTTGGAAAAAGGCGCGGAGATTTGCCTTATTGCCGGAAAAGAAAAAGTTTACACGGCAAAAACTTTAACGGTTCAAAACTTTGAAGATTACGGTCGGCGCGACTACCAGCGCCCGGTACGCGACGTGGACAACCAAGGTATGCTCCCGCCAAAAGTCGCCCAAATAATGCTAAATCTTGCAGGCTGCGGCGAAAAATCACACATTTTAGATCCTTTTTGCGGACTTGGGACCATTTTGCAAGAGGGCATGCTCTTAGGCTTTAAAATGCTAGGAAGTGATATCAATAAAGCCGCAATAAGAGGCTGTGAACAAAATCTAGAGTGGTTTAGAAACCGCTACAAAATCGCCCGCGGCAAATACCATGTGGAAGTATCTGACGCAAGAAAAATATCCACGCTACTTCAGGACCAAAAAATTACCGCAATCGTCACCGAGGGCTACTTAGGCCCTTTATACTCCGCTTTTCCAAAAAATGATAAAATAGAAAAAAACTTCAAGGAATTGGAGAAACTATACAAGAAAAGTTTTGAGGAATTCTCCAAATTTTTGCCCAAAGAAGCCAAAATTGTCATTTGCCTGCCTACCTATAAAAAAGGCAGAGACAATTATATCTATTTCCCTACTCTTGACTGGGTTAAGACTATCGGCTATAATTTACAAGAACTTATTCCCAAAAAAATTGTCAAGCAGATGAAATTCTTGAAGCTGACAGACCGCGGAACCACAATTTACGACAGAAAAGACCAAATTGTGGCAAGGGAAATAGTAATTTTCCAGAAAAATTAAATTTGGAATTTAAAATTAACGAAGTTAATTTTCACTTATGGCCCATAAAAAAGCCGGAGGCTCTACATCGCTAGGAAGAGACTCGCGAGCAAAACGCCTTGGCGTTAAAATTTTTGGCGGCCAAAAAGTTAAAACCGGACAAGTAATAATCCGCCAACGCGGCACCAAATTCGCGCCCGGCAAAAATGTACGAAGAGGCGGAGACGATACGCTATTTTCAATGGCTGATGGCGTGGTGAAATTCCAAAAGAAGATGGCGAGAAAATTTCACGGGAACTTGCGTAAAACCAGGGTTGTAAACGTAGAACCTGTGAAATAAAGCACTTTTCAAAAAACCCCCGCCAAGGGGGTTTTTATATTTGGATTTTAGAAAACAAATATCCGCCTATGGCTATGAATGTTAAAGTCAAAATCGACAATACGCCCAAATCTAGACTTAAATGAAAATGATGGGCGGAGGTTAAAGCCGCCCTCAGTCCGTCCACCCCATAAGAAAACGGATTTATTTGGGCGACTATAACCAAAGTTTTCGGCAAACCATCTAACGGAAACAAGGCTCCGGAAAGAAAAAACAAGGGCATAACCAAAAAGTTCATAATCAACTGGAAGCCTTGAAAGTCCTCGAGCAGCGAGGCAATAGCCGTACCCAGCGCCGAAAACATCAGCCCGATTAAAAACATAAACAGCAAAGCCAACGGAACCAGTGCAAACGAGTTGATTTTAAAGCCAATTAGCAGGCAAAGAATCAAAACTATCACTCCTTGCAACGAAGAAATCGTAGCGCCGCCTAAAGTCCTGCCCACCATTATATTAAAACGGGAAACCGGCGCCACCATGGTTTCCTTTAAAAACCCAAACTGCCTATCCCAGATTATTTCTATACCAGTGAAAACCGCGGTAAACAGTACACTCATGGCAATTACCCCCGGAGCCAAAAAATCAATGTAGCTCCCCTGCCCCGCTTTTTCGAATACCGGCCCGAAACCAAAACCTAATGCTACCAAAAACAAAAGCGGCTGGCCAAGACTGCCAATTATGCGCGACCGCGAACGCAAAGACCTTTTTACCTGCCTAAGCCATAAAATATAAATAGTACGCATAACTACCTTTTCCTCCCCCACATCCGGCTGCGCATCCTTAAGTTATCAA
>CAZLQG010000012.1:0-24060 GCA_964561655.1 uncultured Candidatus Saccharibacteria bacterium
GGTCTGTAATTTGTCCGAAATCCAGCGTGCCGATTCTTGCGGTTCCGGCTTTGGAAACACAAAGCTTCCCGGGAAATTCTTTTAAATTTTGTCCGTGGTCTTGGTCCCAGTGGGTAATGAGCAGGTGGCTGACTTGGTCCAACTTGCCATATTTTTCTATGCCCTTTTTAATGTTAGGCCAGCTGGCTGCCATGCCGGCATCCACCAGCATAAACTGTTTTTGCCCTTCTTTTTCGTATTCAATTAGGCCCACTGATACGTCCACGCCGTAGGCTTTTTCTCCAAGGTTTGATTTTGGGTTTGCTCCGCCAATGGAGCCCCAATTTATAATATATACTTTTGGCTTAGGCATAAATATCACGCTCCTTTGAAAATATTTGGATGTTTTAAATAATAATTTAATTCTTTTATAAAAGGGTCAGTTAATTTAATCTTTTTTCTGCAATAATCTGCCCAAACTTTTTTTAAGTCACAAGCCCTAAAATTCTTTATTTCTTTGCGGTTTATTTTAAAGGGACCGTCGTATTTTCCTATATACCAGTATACAACAATTCCACCGATAGATAAACGCGGCATAGGAATAATTTTAAACAGTTTAAGATTGGCGGTAATGCCAAGTTCTTCTTTTAGTTCCCGTTGAGCCTCTTTAAGGATCTGAGGTTTTGTTTTGGCTCTGGCGCGGATGAAACCGCTGCATGCCGATTGCCAATGCAGAGGCTGAATATCTTTAGTTTTACTTCTTTGCTGCATCCACCATTGGCCTTTGGAGTTTCGTAACCAGATATGCGCCGATCGTCTCATTAATTTAGGATTTTCTAAAAATTTTTTTCTTGTAGCAATGCCAATGATTTTGTTGTTAATACTTACAATATCATGGAGTTCTCCCAGAGGGTCAGTTGTGTTTTTTATATTTATCATTTTTTAATTATCTTAATTGCTCCTTGGTTTGCATCTACCTCCACCAAATCGCCGTTCTTGAGCATTTTGGTAGCGGTTTGGGTGCCAATGACGCAGGGAATTTTAAGTTCTCTGGACATTATTGCCGCATGACAAGTAATGCCGCCTTCGTCGGTGACAATGGCGGAAACTTTATGCAAAATCGGCATAAATTCGGGGCGGGTCATTTGCGTAACTAAAATGTCGCCCCGTTTGATTTTTTTAAAATCTTTTGCGGAAACCACCAGTTTGGCCGTGCCTTTTATTTTTCCTTTATAAGCCGTTGCGCCGGTTAATGTTTTTGAATGCGTGAGTGAGTTTTCCAGTAATTGATGGAGAGTTAAAGCTTCCTTGCCCGTAAAGACCATGAGTTTGCCTGCCTTTGCTACATGATAAAAACAGGTCTTGGTTCTTTTTTGGAGTTCGTTTTTTTTGTTTTTGATAGCTTCCATACTCGTAAATTCTTGGCCGTCTAAGAAGAGTAATAGTTTTTTGGGAAGCTTGGTTCTTTTGCTGAATTCATTGATAATCTTGTCTAGTGCTATAAGGGTAATCATTGAATCCATTTTTCTTTCTTCCCGCCAGTCGGAAAAAGTTGAACAAAGGCCGCACAGAACCTTTATTTCTTTGGTGAGCTTAAGTTTTTTTTGCAGAGTTTCTACTTTTTTTTGATGCTGCTTTTGCCAAAATAGCAACTTATTTTTTTCTTTAAGCAATTTAGCCAAAGGCCATTTAGCCATTTGATAAATTTGTTTTTTAAAATAATTTAAGCTTAAAAGGTTCACGCCGGCCCAATTGGTATTCATCCAGTTGTATTTTTCCCTGTGTTTAATGATATCTTTTTTTGTGGCCTTTTTTTGTTTTAATTTAATTGCGACTTTAATTCTATTTAGTTTTTCTTGTTGTAGATAAGAAAGTTTTTTTGGGCTGCAAAGAAGGGCAATTTGCTGAGGCTTAATATGCCCTTTGCCGTATTTTTTTAGATATTGATTAAGGATAATGTCGCTCCAGGGGTCGGAAGATTCAAGGCAGATGCTAACTTTCCACAAGTTAAACATAATCCGATTTATCCCGCTGTGGTATTGTATGAGCTGATGGTTACTTAATTGGGACAATAATTTTGGTATTGCTTTTTTAAGCAGGTTATCTTTTTGTTTTTTTAGTTTTGTCCAGGGGCCAAGTAGTTTTTGTTTTAAATAGAGGTTGTTTTTTAGCTGTTTTCGTAAAATGTTTTCAAAAAATTTTCTTTCCTTGTCTTTATTAAAGTATCCGTAATTATTGTGGCCCTGAAAGAAATTAAATCCGTCAAAGCGGTGAAAAGCAGCCCGGTAGGGAATAGAGGGGAAATAGGGGACAATGGCGCCGCCTTGCCGGTACCAGTTGGCGGTTTTAATTTTTTTAATAGCTTGCTGTTCGGTCATAATTTTTTAACTAATCCATGGTCTGCGTTAACCCCAGTAGTACATCTCACTTCGCTCGTTGACTACGGGGCAGGCTTCTACCAAATTATTGCTTTTTAATAAGTTTAATTATACCCTGATTAGCGTTAACTTCCACTAAATCGCCGTCTTTAAAGATTTGGGTAGCGGTTTTGGTGCCAACCACGCAAGGCACACCCAACTCCCTGGAAATAATTGCAGCATGGCAGGAAATACCGCCGTCGTCCGTTACGATTGCCGAGGCTAAGTGCATTGCTTGCAGATAATCGACCGTTGTCATAGAGGCAATTAAAATATCTCCTTGTTTAATTTTCTGTACGGCTTCACGTCCGCTCCTGACTATTTTTGTCCTGCCTTTGACGAGGCCTTTGCTTGCGGGAATGCCCAAAACCTGCTTTATTTTAGCGGCTTTTAAGGGTTTGAGTACTAATTTTTCCAGAGTTTCTCTTGCTTTTGAGCCTTCTAAGGTTTTAACTTTGCCTTGCTCGATTATAAAAGTAAATCCTTTTTGTCTGGCTTTAATGGTTTGTTTACCAGCCTTGAGTTTGTGTAAGCAAAGATTTTTTATTTCCGCGGAATTGTAAAACAACAAGTCTTCGTAAGGGAGCCTAAGGTTTTTTGACATGTGTCTAAGACTTGTAAAAATAATGTCGTTACATCGAAGTTGGGTTTCTTTACGCAGGTCATGAAATTTGATGAACAGGTCTAAAATCAAAAAGTAATTTTTTAATTTGGCGGGAGAAAGCTGGTATTTTTTGAGAAGTTTTTTTCTTCTATTCTTAGCGATTTTTGTAAAGTTTTCAATTCTTCTGATTTCTTTTTTTCTTTTTTGGGCAGGCTCTTTTTTTGCCCTTTTGATTTCATTTTGGGCGTATTTTTGGGTAATTGCGTTTTGCCCGTCCCAACTCATCATTATCCAATAAAATCTATCTGTTATTTTTTGCAATATTTTTGCATTTATTGTTTTTTTCAAGGAAAGCAAATAAATTTCTTTTTTATATTTTAAGCTTTCTGAAACGTATGCCGCTTGGAGCAGCTCATTTAGGCTTTGTTCAGTAATCTGCCGTTTGCTGATTTTTTGCAGGTTTTCTGCGAAAATTTGATTGTAAAAATCGTCAAAGGTATCTACGGGGTATTCGCTAAAGATGAGGTTGTCTAAAAATATTTTTTTTGTTCGTTTGTAAATTTGGTATAGATTTTTGAGAGAAAGAACTGCAAACTCAGCGTTTTTGTATTTTGGGATTAGCCTGTCCAATTGTTTTTTTGAGAAATCGAAATTTTTCGCGTAGCGGTTTAGTTTTGTTTTGCTCAAAAGCCACTGGTTAACCCATGCCCTTGCAGATTTTTCCAAAGGCTTTACATCTCGGGCCCACCAAAAGTACGGCAGACCTTTTTTTAACAGGGTATAGCATCCAATTTCGTAATGGTTAGCTAGGTAAGCATATTTTTTTGGTGATAAGTGAAATAAATCCCAATAAGCAGAAAGGCTTTGTGGATAAATATGAGCTCGTTCATAAAGTCGCCAAATTGTAGCAGGTTTTTTCATTTTATTTTCCTCACCCGTCTCGCTGAATTGGAGACGAGGCGGACCCAGCCATGGTTGGCATTTACCTCCACCAAATCGCCGTCTTTTAGAACTTCCGTGGCGATTTTGGTGCCAATGATGCAGGGGATCCCAAGTTCGCGGGAAACTATCGCCGCGTGTGAGGTTATGCCTCCTTCGTTAGTAACAATGGCCGCGGCTTTTTTCATGCCCGAAACGTAGTCTGGCCTTGTCATTACTGCTACTAAAATATCACCTTTGTTAACTTTTTTTATCTCGGTGGCGGATTTGACTATTTTAACTTTTCCTATGGCCCTGCCGGTAGAAGCGGAAAGACCGCGAAAGTCTTGAATGTTTTTAAAAGATTGGTTGCCCAAGATATTTTTTTTCAGCTTCTTTACCCACTTTCCATGCTTGATGTCGAAACTTTTTTCCATACCTACCAGCGCGCAGCCTTTTCTCCTGGCCCGCAGTTCTTTTCTGGTCGGTTGTGATTTTTCTACTAAATTTTTGACTTCTGCCGGAAAGGCGTATCTTAGTTCATCCAGTTCATAGTTTTTTCTGCGGGCGATTTCTTTTAAGATTTCCGTACCGATGTGAGTATTAAAGTAAGTGGATTTTTTTCGTTCGTCCTGCCACCAGGTAAAATCTTCGGAGATGGTTATTAGCGTTCTAAGCAGGGGAGAAAGGCGAAGTTTTTTCAGCAAAGCCTGTTTTTTCAGTTTGTTTAATTTTGGCGTATTTTGAATGTGTTTTATTTGTTCTTTAAGGTTTTTACCGCTTTTTTTCCACGCTGAAATTTCCTTTTTGAAATGCTTATAGTCTAAAATATGGGCGCTGGTATAATTGTTTTTACTCCAGAAATACCGTCTTTGGTAATCTTCCAAATTTTCTTTGGACTGCTTAGTGGCGATCTTTAGCAAATCAATTTCTGCCTGGTTAATAAAAGACTGGTGAGCCGGCGCGGTCACTATGGAAAAAATATTGGTAAATTCCGATTCTTTTCCCACCTGACCTACTTCTTTTCTAAGCATTCGTCCAATTAGTTCGTCTGTCCCCAGCGCGAAATGGTCAATTACAGAGGAAGAAGTGACGCGTTTACTGAATAGGGCGTAAGCATACTGAAAGGTTTTTGTTAATTTTTCATCGCTAAGTTTTTTTAAATTGATTTTAGGAAAAATTTTCCAAAAATAGTTTTCAAATTTTTTTTCGTCCGCTCGCCAGGCTTTAAGCAGTTTTTTTGAGATTTTAGAATCCTTTTTTGCTAATTCTACAATTTTTTTTGCACCCCTTTTAATGTCAGTCATGCTTAAATACCAGTCGGCTTTGCCTTGGCTAAAAAAACACACTCTCACACTCGCTTCCGTGCCTTTAGGCTTGCGTTTTTCTCTGAACGTTTCAGCTTCGGAAATGGCAAAAATAAACATTGGGCTGCCGTCGAAGCGTTGGTGGTACCATAGTTTATTTTTTAGTTTTGGCGCTATTTTGGCCATAAGCTTAGGGTCAAGGCGCATATATTTTTTCATAGAATTATTTGGCTAATGATTTTTCATTAGCAAGAAGCTGCAGTAAATTCCCAATTTCGTAATATCGTTTGCTGTCCTTTTTAAGGTCGCTTTTGTCGTTTTTCATATTATAAACCCTGGCCTTAAATTCTATGCCTTGCTTTTTGGCGGCGTCTATGGCTTTGAGGAAAAACTGGCAATTTGCCGGCTTGTCATCGGTGTAAACCGCCGCAGTGTAGCCTTCGTTGGATTTTTTCTTTAAAATATCAACCAGCATTTCTACGGTTTTTTTGTTGGTGTTGCCGTAGTCAAAGGTGGTGTGGATTTGTTTGAAATAATCCCTAATGTCAAAACCGTATCTGGTCAGGAAATTTTCGGCGCGCCAGTCTATTTGTTTTTTGTTGCCCGTGGTGAA
Source organism: uncultured Candidatus Saccharibacteria bacterium (assembly GCA_964561655.1). Taxonomy (GTDB): domain Bacteria; phylum Patescibacteriota; class Doudnabacteria; order UBA920; family UBA920; genus CAZLQG01. The sequence continues at coordinate 5,839 of CAZLQG010000012.1, forward strand.
GGCGTAATTTTCTTTGGCCCAATTTAGAACTTCTTGAAACCCTTTGGCAACAGTTAAAACAAATAGACCTTGTTTGTAGGGGACTTCGTAAGCCCATTCGTAATTTTTGGGAGAGATGGTTTTTAAATCATAGCCTAAGAATTTTACATATGCATCGTAATTTTCAAAACCGCTCTTTTCTTCGTTCCATTTTTCCGGAAAAAGCGTATTAGCCATGTCCCATAAATAAAAAGTTCTTTGCATAAGGTTATTTCAAGGCTTTGATAGCACCATTATTAAGATCCAAAGTGATTTTTTGATTATTTTTTAGAATTTTAGTGGCCTTTTTGGTGCCGATAATGCAAGGAATGTTAAGTTCTCTAGAAACAATTGCCGCGTGACAAGTAACGCCACCTTCGTCGGTTATTACCGCACAGGCTTTGCGCATTAAGGGCATAAATTCCGGTCGGGTCATGGTGGTAACCAGGATGTTGCCGGTTTTGAATTTGTCTCTGTGAACGTCTATGACTATGGACGCTCTGCCTGAGAGGCTTAAGGTCGGTGCTGATGCTACTTGGCCTTTGAGTTCCCCTGTTTCTAAGCTTTTTATGAATGATTTATAGAGCGCTTCTGCCTGTTGTTGGTGGAAAATTAAATTTTTTTTAGGAGTGTAGTAAGTAGCGAATTGCAGATATCTGGTTTTAATTTTTGCAATATCTATTTTTTGGCCTTTTAGAATATTGACTACTTCATTGTCCAGCATATTGCGAAGCTGCCAAAGGGGGTATTTGGTTCGTTTTTGGATTTCCTTAAGCAGACAGTCCCTGCTATAGGTAAATTTGACCATACTTTCTTTTCGTAAATCTAGGTAAAAACCAAGGGTTTCTAACAGTTTAAATATTACTTTGTCTTTTTTGTTCAATTTTACAATTTTTTTAGTTTGCCTTTTTTGTTCTATCAGTTCTTTTTCCTGAGCCAAAATTTTTTTAATTTCTTGTCTGACGTTCTGCTTAGTCCGTTTTTTTAGTTCTTTTTCGATTCTGCTTTTAAGATTTTTTAATGTAATTACACTCAGTCTTGCGTAATTGGTGTTAAACCAATACCATTTCTCCAAATATTTTTTTAAGGTCATTTTTTTCAGGCAAAGACTTAAAAAATCAAGCCTTTCCTGCGTTAAAAAGCTGCGTTGGGGTTGGCGGGATAAAATTATAAATGTATCATTCGTATTTTTCAGCCTGTATTTTTTGCTAAATTCTTCTCGCCACTGTTCGGAGAAAGGATCTAAACATTCTATGAAGGTCCCGTAAATAGTGGCATGCAAGGTGGCATATGTTAATTCCCGCGCGAATTTTAGTAGTTTTTTCTTTGAATACTTATGGATTGCGCTGATTGCCTGTTTGTTTAAGAAGCGCATTTTTGTTTTTAGAAGCTTCCTCCATGGGGCGAACAATTTTTTTACATAGCCCGGATTTTTTAGCTCTCGGTTTAACAAAAAGTAAAAATTTTTTGTTTTTTCGCGGTATGGAGTGATTTCCGAAACCACGCCGTCTTTGTAGATTGAAATAAGGTGTTTTAAAGTAGGATATCCCGTAAGGTGTTTTTCCAGCACAAAGGCTCTCATAATGTAGTCAAATAGAAAAATTGAACCGGGGTTTGCTTCTACCCACCATTTTGTTGACATAAGTTTTTTAACCAGAGACGTGGTTGTCATATTACTTTGATTATTCCTTGTTTTGTATTTACCGTAATTTTCTGTCCGTTTTTTAGAACATGGGTAGCATGCAGGGTATTGACTATGCAGGGGATTTTGAGTTCGCGAGAAATTATGGCCGCGTGCGAGGTCATGCCGCCGGAATCCGTAATAACAGCTTTTGCTTTTTTCATGGCTACAATAAAATCGGGCGAAGTCATGGTGGCAACCAAGACTTCCCCTTTTTTCATTTTTTCAACCTCTTTGGAAGAAAGAATTATTCTGACTTTTCCTTTTATTATGGGTCCTTTGCTTACAACTATGCCAGTTAGAAAATCATGACTTTTGATTTTTGCGGGTTTTAGATAATAATCTATAATTTTTTTTGCCGGTTGGCCCGAGAGATACTTTACTCGATTAGTTTTTTCTATATAATGGGTTACTATTGCTAGTTTCCGTCTTTTGTTTTCGGAAGCAGACAAACCGCTGGCTCTTTTAAATAATCCATGGATTTCATGATGGTTGTAATTATGCATCGCGTCAAAATCCAAACGGAAACTTCTCGCCGCTTCTTTGAGAAAAATATCAATAATGTGATTAGCCAGAAAAATGTAATACTTCCTTTGGTCTTGCCAGTTCACGCAAAAAGCCAAAGCTTTGGCAATTTCCAAAGCATGCTTGTTAACTTTGTACCTTTTGGCGATTTCCAGCTTCTCTTTTTTTATTTTTTCTGGAAAATCCGCCAGCTGCTTAATTTTTTGTGCTACCTGTTTTAGGGATATCTTTTCAAGCTGACGCTTGAAATAGGGGATTGTTAATATTTTGGAATGGGCATAGCTGTTTAAAATCCAGAAATGTTTTTGCTGGTATTGATTTAATTTTTTCCAAAAAATTTTTTGGTTTTTTTGCCACCTTTTTAGTTTATAAAGTTCAAGGTTTGCTTTTTGATAGAATGACAAACTTTCCGGCGCGGACAGCGCTTCAAAAATTTTAATAAAAGTTTGCCCTTGAAATGACTTTTCAAGCTCGCGTTTTAACACTGCCTCGCCACCCCAGCCAGCGAATTCTGGCAAAAATCCCAGCCTCCAGAATTTCAGATAGTTTTTTGACCATAGATCATACAAGCTAAAAAGACCTTTTTTTGTTAGTGTTTTGAGATTTTGCGGCGTAATCGCTTTTTGGATTTTTAAAAGTCCAAAGGTGTGTTTTTTCCAGTTTCGGTAATTGAGCTCGCGCTGTTTTTTTGGCAGGACAAATCGATTAAAGTTAACGGCTCCGTAATTTCTGATTTTGTCCATATCGCCTATGTAGGTCATTTTGCCTTGCGAAAAAAGCCCGAGCAGGTCCGGCCAGGTATGGAATTTCTTTTTGGAAAATTCCACGAAACCCAAAGTAAAAAAATCGGGGTAAATTAGCCTGCCGTCTATCGGTCCCCATTTCAGCATTTCTTTGTTTTTGTCTATAGGAAAAGCCATAAGTTCATGGTGAATTATGGCAATATTATACCAAAATTAGCATGTTTAAGCTAAAATTGACCGCAACAGATATTTTAGATAGAATTAAGTGGATATTTAAGCATTGGAGAGGTGGCCGAGTGGCTGAAGGCAGCGGTTTGCTAAACCGTTATACGGCTTTAAAACCGTATCAAGGGTTCGAATCCCTTCCTCTCCGCCATGAAAAAATATACCTATATCTATAGGTATATTTTTTAATCCCTGGCAACGGTGAGGCACCAAACATCTTTAGCGCCGTTTCGTTTTAAGACTTTGCAGGCTTCTAAAAGAGTAGAGCCTGTGGTGACGACGTCATCAATGAGAATGATGTTTTTGTCTTTAATATTAGCATTATCGTTAAGCTTGAATGCTGCGCTTACATTTTTAATTCTTTCTTCTCTTTTTAAATCTTTCTGCGTCTTTGTTGATTTACAGCGTACTAGTACAATGTTATAGGGGAGGGAGAGTAAATTGCCGATTGATTGGACAAGAACTCGGGATTGGTTAAAGCCTCGCCAACGCAGACGGGATTTATGCAGGGGTAGGGGAACTAGAAGGGGATTTAAGATTTTAGATTTAAAATTTAGGATGTCGGGGAAATCAGTCAATAAATTTTGTACCACCAATTCGGCCAGTATCTCATAAATTTTGGGTAGGAACTTGTATTTGCCTTTAATTAAGATATCCGCAACGGTTTTATCGTGATAATCAAAAATGGATATTAGGCCTTCAGGCGAGTGGAGAGTTTTGCATGCCGGGTGGGTAAGACCGCCTATGGAAGGCTTTTTACAGATTATGCAATGCTGATGCTGTAGTTTCGTTAGCTTGTTTATACATTCATCACAAATAAAACCTTTGTCTTCTTTTTCGCAAACTAGGCAGTAAATCGGAAATAGGGTGTCCAGAATAAAATGATAGACATCCTTGGCGAGAGGTTTTATTAAAGTTTGATACATATTTGTATAAACGAAAAACCTCCGTTTAAGCGGAGGTTTTATAAGTTAAACTGCAACTGGAACTGGTTTTTTGCTGCGGTTTTTTATGGAAAAGGCGATTTCACCTTTTTTTACATCAGCGGTAATGAACACGCCTTCTTTGGCTTTGCCGGAAATAATCTTTTCCGCCAGCGGGTCTTCCAAAAGCGCCTGCACGTTTCTTCTTACGAAGCGCGCTCCTTGCGCTGGGTCAAAACTTTGTTCTGAAATCAACTTTACTACGGAAGCGTTTACTTTGAGCTGGACGTTTTGTTCTAAGAGTCTTGTTTGGAGGTCGGAAATCTGCAGCTGGGTGATTTTTTTAAGCTCTTTAAAGCCCAAAGGTCTAAAGACAATGATTTTGTCCAAGCGGTTTAAAAATTCCGGCCGGAATTCTTGCTTTAAACTTTCTAAGATCGAATCTTTGATTTCTTCGTATTCTTTTTCAAGTTTTTGCTGCTCGTCAATTTTTTCATCTCTGTCAGCAAAGCCGATTTTGGCGGCCTGAGTAGAAAGTTCCTGCGTGCCTAAATTTGAGGTCATTATTACGATGGTGTTTTTGAACGAAACTTTTTTGCCCTGCGCGTCCGTAAGCCGGCCGTCTTCCAAAATCTGCAAAAGGATGTTAAAGACTTCCGGGTTGGCTTTTTCAATTTCGTCAAACAGAACTACGCTGTATGGTTTCCTGCGCACGGCTTCGGTTAGTTGTCCGCCTTCCCCGTAGCCAACATAGCCGGCAGGCGCGCCCACCAGGCGCGCCACGTTATGGCGTTCCATAAATTCGGACATATCCACGCGCACCAGCGCGTCCTCGTCTTCATAAACTTCCGCGGCTAAAACTTTGGCGGTTTCGGTTTTGCCAACGCCGGTGGGGCCTAAGAAAATAAAGCTTCCCAAGGGGCGGTTTGGGCTGCTTATTCCCGCGCGGCTTCTTCTTATGGATTTGGCAATTTCTTCCACAGCTTCATCTTGACCAATAATTTTAGCCTTTAAAGTTTTTTCCAAATTGGCTAATTTGCCGATTTCGGTTTTAGTAAGCTTTGCCAGAGGAATTTTGGTTATCATAGAAACTGTGTGGGCAATGTCTTCGGCGGTGATGGTGTGAGTCGGCACCGCTTTTTCCGCCATCAGATTCTTTGTAAGTTCAGCTTTTTGCTTTAAGAGTTTTTCTTCTTGGGTTTTTAAATGGATGGCCGTGGTAAAGTCCTGAGACAGAACTGCTTTGGTTTTTTCAGCTTCCAGATTTTCCAAATCACTTTCTATTTTTTTTGTTGCCCGAAGCAGTTTGCTTGAAGATGTAATACTGCGCAAAAACGCCGAAGTTTCATCAATCAAGTCTACAGCCTTGTCCGGTAGGAACCGGTCCTGCAGATATCTGGAAGAAAGTTCAACGGCGGCCTTAATGGCTTCGTCCGTGATTTTTACGTTATGGTGCTTTTCATAATTGGGCCTTAGGCCCTTTAAGATTTCTATAGATTCCCCGCGGTTGGGTTCATCCACCAAAATTGGCTGGAACCTGCGTTCCAAGGCCGCATCTTTTTCTATATATTGCTTGTATTCATTTAAAGTTGTCGCTCCAATGGCCCTAAGTTCGCCTCGCGCAAGGGCGGGTTTGAGTATGTTAGCGGCGTCAAGCGAACCGGTGGTGGCGCCGGCGCCTACCATGGTGTGAAGTTCATCTATAAATAAAATAATGTTGGGGTTGTTTTTGACTTCTTCGATAATTTGTTTTAAACGATTTTCAAATTCTCCCCGAAACATACTGCCAGCCACAATCAGCGCCAAGTCCAGACTTAAGATTTTTTTGTCTAAGAGCAAGTCCGGCACTTCGCGATTTACAATGGCTAAAGCCAGGCCTTCCACAATTGCAGTTTTTCCCACGCCGGCCTCACCGATTAAAATGGGGTTATTTTTGGTCCTGCGGTTTAGTATGCTTACAAGTCTTTCGATTTCTTTTTTGCGGCCGATTACCGGATCTACTAGTCCGCCTGCGGCTTTTTTGGTGATGTCGGTTGTAAAGTATTCAAGCAAACCTTCTTTTCGCCCGTGAAGCTTGGGTATGCCTGCGCCTAAAGGCTGGCCTTCCATACTTGGGTCCTGCTGGCTTTGCGGCATTTCGCCCTCCGGCATTTCCGGAAATTTTGAAATATTTTCAAACACGCTGATTAAATTTTGTTCCAGTTCAAAGATATCAATCCCGAGTTTGGAAAGGATGACTTTAGCTTTGTTTTGGGGGATAGTCAAAAGTCCGTACAAAAAATGCTCGGTGCCAATGAACTGGTATCCGTATTGGCTGGCGACAATTGCCGCCTTTTCTATCACCGACTTTAAATTTTCAGATAAAATCGGCTTCCAGGAGGAAACAGTGTTATTGCTGTTCACTAATAGCAATTCCTGCTTGATAATTTCCGGCGTAAGTTTGGTTTTGGTTAAAATCTCTGCAGCAAAAGAGCTTTTTTCAGAAATTACGCCATACAAAAGATGCTCACTGCCAATATGGTCGTGCTTGAGCTCTTCGCTGGCGAGTTGGGCCATAATCAGCGCGTTTTTCGCCCGGGAAGAGAGTCGTTCTAAAATGTAGGAAAAATTGTTGCTATTCATAGTTCACAGATGATCAGATAACACAGATTTAATGGTTAAAATCTGCTATTATTATACCATGGATATGTAATTATAGCTTTGCTTAGCACTCTAGTCAAGATACTGCTAAACAATCACTATGTATAAAAAATCAAAATCAGTTAAAGAGCCGGAAAATTTTGAAAAAGGGTATGATTATGCCGTGTTTTTGTTGTCTTTAAGGCTTAGGACAACAGGTGAAATTAGAGAAAAAATGAAGAACCGTGGCTATACATTAGCCGTTTCAGAAAAAGTAATAGCCGATCTTCTGGAGCAAAAATTTTTAGACGACCAAAAGTACGCAGAAATATTTTTGGACAATTTAAAAAAATATAAAAATTTTGGTTTTTATGGAATAAAAAAGAAAATGATGGAAAAAAGGCTGCCTAGCTCAATCATCGATCGAGTGTTGGAAGAGGGGTTGTTGGTGGATGAGGAGATAAAGATAGCAGAGAGGTTATTAGAGAAGTTCACCCTGTCAAATGCCGCAAAGCGGCCCCGACAGAAGTCGGGGTTTAACAAGGCAGAAAACAAAAAGATAGCGCAAAGGCTATCTTCAAGAGGTTTTAGAAGTGAGGTTTTAGCTAGAATACTTTTTGAATAAGTTTAAAGTTCTCGCAAATCTACTTGCGCCATTAATCGTTTTGATATTTGGGTAACTGGTTCACCGGTAATTTGTATTATTTCCTTCCTAGAAGGAATAATATTATTTTTAATAGCCTGCTCCATTTCTTTCTTTGTTGGTTTGTGGCGATGTTGTTTTATAAAATCGGTAAACCAATCCAGAATTTCTTGTTTAGTAAAGCCAGAGGCGGTCTCTGTTGAGCGGTCTTCCAAGAAGGGAATCCCTTTCTCCCTAAAAAGTTCTTTAAGAGAAGTTTGGGCAAGATAGTTTCCGCACAGTGAATTTAGTTTTATCGAATTTTTAAGGTTTAACAACCGTGCCATTTCGTTTCGTAGCTCTATGAAACTAACTGGCTTCCCCTTCCCATATTTGTCTTTTAGTATGGCAAGGGCAGTTTTTATTTCTTCTTGTCGGGCTCTGGTCCTCTGTTCGCTCTCCCATTTTTGAGCTGCCTCAATTTCTCCCCCGCCCGGACTTTTTTCTTGATTCATAATATTGGGTGAATTTATTTATTTTAACAGGAAATAAAAAAGCAAAATTAGAATCAAAATTACAAAAACCGCTATCCGGACGTAGTCTTGGCCTTCTTGGGCCATAGGGGCCGAAACGGCGCTGGTGATTGGCGACTGCTGTCCGCGGTATCCCTGGATATTGAGTTTGGAATTAAGCATTCTAATCTGGTTTAAGAATTCCTGGTTTTTGGTTATGGTGTGGGGTAGGGTATAATTGTCGTCTGCTGCCACAAAAAAAGTTTTTATTTTTTTGCTTTGGGGGTCTTCCGTCTGAATTATCTGCGAGAGGGAAGAAATAGGCGCTTTCCATTTTACGCGGTTGTTTTCTTTGAACACGATTAAACCGTCCTGAATTGTAAGGTTGGTGTTTTGAGAAAAGCTTCCTTTTTTGCTGTAAATTGCAAAAAAGATGATTAAGGGAAGAATTAGCTTGTCTAAATTTTTAACAATTTCAAAGTTCTTTTCACCGTTGAAAAAAGAATTTAACACGTCCACGGCGATTGCAATAACCAAAATTACTCCGGCGCCCTTGGCAATTTTAAGAACCGTAGCCTTTTGTGCCGGCGAAAATGTTTCAAGTTGATAGTTTTGTGTTTTTGAGAAGTTCATGAAGTTACACATTTTCCGATTTAGACTCTTTCCATTTTTTGTAAAGCAGGGGAATGAGTTCCCCGGGAGTTTGCCTCCATAGTGTTCGGGTTATATCTTTAACCTTCTTCTTTAGTTTGTCTTTAAGTTTTGGGTCTTCGGTGTTTATTCCAAAGGCATAAGCTAAATCTTTAGTTGTGATGTTATCGGGAGTTTTGCCGGCATCAAATAAGCGAAAAATATTATTTCTGTAATTGTTTTGTCTGGTTTCAGATGCTCTACGATTTCTTTCTGCATTCCAATGCCATGGCCCTCCAAAATTATCTTCTTCGTGTTTAGAGGTCATAAATTCATTTGCCTCCCGCCTTCGCCATTTATCCTTCGCAAAAAGCTACGGAGGACAATGAGGCTTTGGCGGGCAGGTAATTTTTTAGTTTATGAAAAATCAAAGATTCATTTCGCGGAGACGTTTAACACGGTCTTCTATAGGCGGGTGGGTGTTGAACATTTTAACAAGCCAAGATTGTTTTCCCGTTTTTTCGTTGGCTTTAAGCGGGCTTACTATGTACATATGCGCCGTTGCTTTGTTGGCAGCTTCCAGCGGCTCTTTGTCGCCAGATATCTTTTCCAGCGCCCTGGCCAAACCATCAGGATACCTGGTTAGCAGCGCACCGGAGGCGTCTGCCAAGAATTCTCTTTTTCTGGATACAGCAAGTTTTATAAGTGTTGCAATAATAGGGGAAAGTATGGCAAGCAAGAGTCCGAGAAGCATTATCCATTGATTTTTTTTCTTTCCGCCAAAAAAGCTTGCTCTAAGCATCCAATCGGCTAAAAGAGTAATGGCGCCTACTAAAACAACTACCAAAGTCATTACTCTAATATCGTAATTGCCAATGTGCGAAAGTTCGTGTGCCACCACGCCTTCCAGTTCTGTTTTTTCCAGTTTTTGCAAAATACCGGTGGTAAAACAAACTACGGCGTGCTCCGGGTCGCGGCCCGTGGCAAAAGCATTGGGCGCGGTATCATCAATAATGTAAATTTTAGGAGTCGGAAGCCCTGCGGCAATGCAAAGGTTTTCCACCAAACGGTAAACTTCCGGCGCGCTTTGCCTGTCCACTTGTTTGGCTTTAGAAAGTGCGAGGGTAATGGAGTCGGAAAAATAGTAGGAAATGAAGGAAGTAAGCAAGCTAAAGCCAACCGCGAAATATAAAATCAGCGGCTGTTCAAACCACAAAGAAAAAACCCAACCGAGCGCGATAATGATAATCAGGAAGATAAAGATAAGCAACCACGACTCGCGCTTGTTTTTAGCTATGTGGTCGTAAGTAAGCATGTAATAGCGATTAGGTTTTAGCGGTTAGCGTTTAGCTAAATGTTAAGTGCTACAAGCTAAAAGCTAACTTTTACAGGTTGACCTTCTGCGCCTTTTTCATCAATGTCAAAGAATTCCCTCGTTTTAAAGCCCATCATGGAAGCGAAAATATTGGTGGGAAAGACTTGGACTTTGTTGTTAAAGTCGCGCACTGTGCCGTTGTAAAAGCGGCGCGCGGCCTGGATTTTATCTTCCGTGTCGGTTAAATCCTTTTGCATCTGCATAAAGTTTTGATTGCTCTTTAAGTCCGGATAGCTTTCGGCAACCGCGAACAGGGATTTCAAGGCTCCGGAAAGCATGTTTTCGTCTTTCAGTTTTTCCTGCATACTTCCGGCGTTCATGGCCATAGCCCGTGCCTTCGTTACGTTTTCCAGAACGCTCGATTCCTGTTTGGCGTAGCCTTTGACGGTTTCAACCAAGTTTGGTATAAGATCATACCTTCTTTTAAGCTGAACTTCTATGTCGCTCCAAGCCTCTTCCACGCGATTTTTCGCGCGGATAAGCGAGTTATACAAGAAAATCGCTATAAGCGCTAGAACTACTATTATTACAATGAATATTTCCATATTTTTCTCCTTTTTCTCTTTCCCTACCTAGGGGCTAGGGGAGGATGAACTTATTTAATAATGATAGATATTAATTATAGCATTTTTGGGTAAAATGTGCTATAATTAAGTAAATTTGGAGGTAATTTAGAGAAGAAACAAAACGCCTAAAGTTGGCTGGAGGCCCCACCTCTTTCTACCCCCTTTTTGGGCAGAAGGGAAGTCGGAGGTTGAAACAAAAATGATAACCATCAACGAAATCAAAAACAAAGTTAACAGATATTTAGATGCGATTGCTTTGGAGAAGCTGGAAGACAAAGTCAGGCTTATTAATAATGAGCGTGAGGAACTTAAAGGCTGGACGGATAAGGAATTAAAGCTTGCGATTTTAGCATTTAAGGACGACCTTGAAAAAGGCAAAAGTTTGGATTCAATCTTGATTCCTTCCTTTGCCGTGGTCTGTGAGGCGGCGCGCAGAATTTACAATCAAATCCCTTATGACGTGCAAATTCTTGGCGGCGTTATAATCCATCAGGGGAGAATTGTGGAAATGAAAGCCGGCGAAGGAAAAACTTTGACCGAAACCATGCCGGTTTATTTGAATGCTTTGGAAGGCAAGGGCGTCCACATTATTACGACGAACGATTATTTAGCGGAAAGAGACGCGGAGTGGATGGGCAAGCTCTACGATTTTTTAGGGCTTAGTGTAGGCTACGTAACATCTGCCATGGAGAGGGATGATCGTCGTAAAGCTTATGCTAAAGATGTCACTTATGTGACTAATCAGGAAATCGGGTTCGATTATTTGCGCGATAATTTGGTATATAAAAGGGCAGATCGGGTTTTGCGTGTACAGCACCCTCTGCATTTCGGCATCGTGGATGAAATTGACAGTATTTTAATAGACGAATCGCGGACTCCTCTTATTGTCGCCGAGCCGGTGAAAGAAGAAATGCAGTTTTATGAGTTGTTCACCAAAATTGTCAACAAACTCATAGAAGATGAAGACTACAAAATAGATTATAAAGACAAACAGGTAGAAATGACTGACGCGGGGCTAGACAAAGTTCAGGCGCTTTTAGGCGAACCGGTATTTTCCAAAGAAAATCCCATGTATGTGTTTTATTTGGATGTTTGCCTGAAGGCCAAGGTGCTGTTTGAAAAAGACCGCGATTACATATTGACCTCCGAAGGCATAGAAATAGTGGATGAGTTTACGGGAAGAGTTTTGCCGGGCAGGAGGTTCACCGACGGCGTGCATCAGGCGATAGAGGCGAAGGAAAAAGTCAAAGTCAAAGAAGCGGATGCGACTTTGGCTTCCATTACTTTCCAGAATTTTTTTCCAATGTACGAAAAACTTTCGGGCATGAGCGGCACGGTGATGGGCGCCAGGGGCGAATTTGCCAAAGTTTATAAATTAGAAGTTTTGGAAGTGCCCACGAATGAACCCGTAATTCGCGCTGACCACAACGATTTGTTTTTTAAGACAAAAAAAGGCAAGTTTTTAGGAATGATAAAGAAGCTAAGCCACATAAATCGAAAAGGACAGCCTGTTTTAATTGGTACCAGGAACGTGGAAACTGCGCACGTGGTTTCCAAAATTTTGGATAAGGAAAGTCTGGCGCATCAACTTCTCACCGCGGCCGACCACCGGGCGGAAGCGGAAAAAATTGCGCAGGCCGGACAGGAAGGAATGATCACCGTGGCGACCAATATGGCCGGCCGCGGCACAGACATCCTTTTGGGACCCGGGGTGGGGGCTTTGGGCGGTTTGTACGTTTTGGGCACGGAAAGGCATGAGTCGCGCAGGATTGATGACCAATTGATAGGAAGAAGCGGCAGGCAGGGCGAGCCGGGTGAATCACAGTTTTTAATTTCCATGGAAGACGAAATTATGCAGCTTTTTGGCAGCGAAAAAATTATTGACGCTATGGAACAGTATGACATTCCCGAGGACGAGTATATTTCCGGGCCGAGTTTGGACAAAGCGTTCAGAAAAGCACAGGATTTCGTGGACAGTAAAAATTTGGACAGCCGCATTTATTTATACAGGTATGACAGCGTTATCAATTTTCAACGTAAGGTGGTGTATGAACTTAGGGAAAAGCTTTTGGAGAATGAACAAAATTTTTTGGGATTTTTGCATGAGTCCGTCGGAGAAACGGTTCGAGAGGCGTTTAGTTTAGAAACCGGTCAACTAATTTCAAACAAACTTAACGACGTCTTCGGCATAAGAATAGAGCCTGCGGAAATTGAGGCTGTACTAAACGAGCGAGAGGCGTCGGGTTTTTCAGGTCAATTCAATGAATGGCTCAATCCGTTTTATAAGCAGGGCAAAATTTTGGTCGGCGCGGGCGAAGTCGTTGAAAAAACTATAAATTATCTGCAAAAGCAGGCAACGGGAATAAAGAAGCAAAAGGAGATTTACGAAGCCAGCCAAAATTTAATTTTGGAAATTATTGACAGCAAGTGGAGCAAACATTTGGACCTTATGGATGTCTTAAAGCAGGAAGCCGGACTTTTCTCCTATGCCACGGAAGATCCGCTCATAGATTACGTTTTGGAAAGCCGGCGGCTGTTTGAGCATTTAGAGCAGGAAATCAGGGAGCAGCTGGCAAAGTCAGTATTTTTGTATTTGAACCAAAAGGGTTTGATTGAGCATTAGGATTTTTTAAACCATCGGCAAGATTGGCAAGAGGCTTTATGTCCCTCTTGTTTTTATAATGTTAATTCTTTATAATTTTTATATATGTTAAGCCGCGAAGAAGTAATTAAAATCGCGCTTTTAGCTCGGATTGAACTTTCCGAAGCAGAAGTGGAAAAGTTCCAAAAAGAACTTTCCACGGTTTTGGATTATGTCGACGCGCTAAAGCAGGTTGACACTGAAGGCGTGGAAGAAGTTTCCCAGGTCACTGGGCTGGTCAACGTGCAAAGGGAAGACAAGGTAGAGGGAACACATTGCCGCGAGGAAATTTTGTCACAGGTACCGGAAGTTAAGGATGGATATTACAAAGTCAAGGCGATACTTTAACCTTGAATTTTGAATTTTAATTTTTAAATTTTTAATGAACTTTGAATATCTAAGTCTATCTCAACTGCGCGAAAAGCTGGACTCTAAGCAAATATCGTCCGTGGAATTAACACGGTATTTTTTAGGTAGAATCAAGAAGAATCAGGACCTTAATGCTTTTATTACCGTTTGCGAAGAAGAGGCTTTAAGGGCTGCGAAAGAAGCCGATGATTATATCGCCAGTCTTGGAGAAAATCCGTTTTTGTGCGGAATTCCTTACGCGGCGAAAGATTTGTTTTGTACAAAAGGGATTAGAACCACTGCGGCATCAAAGATTCTTGACAACTACATTCCGCCCTTTAACGCCACGGTTATCGCAAAGCTAAAAGATCAAAAAGCTGTTTTGCTGGGCAAGCTTAACCAAGATCAGTTCGCGCACGGCTCCAGCGGAGAAACTTCCGCTTATGGTCCTGCCAAAAATCCTTGGGATAAAACCAGAATGCCGGGAGGGTCTTCCAGCGGCAGCGCGGTTTCGGTCGCGGCAGGTCTGGTACCTTTCGCTTTGGCTACTGAAACGGGAGGAAGTATTCGTTATCCTTCTAATTTGTGCGGTATAACAGGCTGGAAGCCTACCTACGGGAGGGTTAGCCGTTATGGCGTTATTGCAATGGCAAGTTCCTTAGACAGCATTGGAGCCATGGCGTATTTTGTGGAAGACGTTGCGCAATTGGCAGAAATTATGGTTGGCAGGGACGAAAAGGATTCTACCACCAGCCATGTGGAAGTGCCTAAATATGCCATGAATTTAAATAAAGATTTAAAAGGGGTGAAAATAGGCGTGCCGGAAGAGTATTTTATAGAAGGCATGGAAGAGGATGTAAAGAAGAGAGTGGCGGAAGGCTTGGGCCAGTTGGAATATTTGGGCGCCGAGCTTGTTAAAGTTAATTTGCCGGTTTCCGCAAAATACGGCTCGCCGGTTTACGCGATAGTGGCGCCGAGTGAAATTTCGTCCAATCTTGGCCGTTATGACGGTATTCGTTACGGCCATACTACGCACCACAGCGCAAAAGATTTAATGAATGTGTATATGAAAAGCCGCAGTGAGGGTTTTGGCGATGAAGCCAAAAGAAGAATTATGATGGGCACCTACGCGCTTTCGGCAGGTTACTATGACGCGTACTACAAAAAGGCGCAAAGGGTTAGGCGCCTGATTGTAAATGAATTTGCCGATGTTTTTAAAAAGGTGGATGTATTGGCAGCGCCGGCCGGTCCCGGAGTGGCGCAAAAGCTTGGCCATGCCGCGGACGACCCGTTGTTTGGTTTTATTATAGACCAGCTCAACATCCCTTCATCCCTTGCCGGCCTGCCTGCTATGTCGATTCCTTGCGGGTTTGCTGAGCCGCAAGGCGAAGTCCTGAGCCAGTCGAAGGGCACGCTGCTCCCCGTAGGCCTTCAAATAATTGGCCCGCAGTTCGGGGAGCAGAAGATTTTTAATGTTGGGCACGCGTATCAGCAGGCAACGGATTGGCACCGCAAACACCCTGCGGGTGTTTGAATTTTCAATTTTCAATTAAATCTCAATTTTTAAATGTCAAAAGAAGGTGAGTACAAAGCAGTAATAGGGTTTGAAATCCACGTCCAGCTTGCCACAAAAAGCAAGATGTTTTCGCCTAGCGCCAATAATCCGGACGAAGCGAATCCGAATACAAACATTGACGAAATCGTTACCGGACAGCCCGGAACTTTGCCGGTCGCTAACAAACAGGCAATCAAATTAGCAGCGATGGTGGGTTTAGCTTTGAACTGTAAAATTGATGAGTGGTCAAAGTTCGACAGAAAGCATTATTTTTATCCCGACCTTCCAAAAGGGTATCAGATTTCGCAGTATGATAAGCCGATTTCTAGGGAAGGTTGGTTAGAGATTGAAGTTCCATCTTCTGCCCCCTCATCCGTCCTTCGGACACCTTCTCCCGCAGGGGGAGAAGGAAATAATGTTGTTCGTTCCACTTACACTAAACGAATTCGTATTACCCGCGCGCATTTAGAAGAAGACGCGGGCAAAAACATTCATCCCGAAGGCCTATCGTACAGTCTTGTTGATTATAATCGCGCGGGTGCGCCTCTTCTAGAAATTGTTACGGAGCCGGAAATTGAGAGCGGAGAGGAAGCGAAAGCGTTTTTAACGGAACTTAGAAATATAATCCGTTATTTGGGCGCGTCGGAGTGCGATATGGAAAAAGGCACAATGCGCGTGGAGCCGAACATTTCCGTGCGCAAACCCGGCGAGACGGACTTGCCTAAATATAAAGTGGAAGTAAAAAATATCAACTCAATTAAATTTGCCCAGCAAGCGATTGACTACGAAATCCATCGTCAGACGGAAATTCTAAAAGGCGGCGGAATTCCAAAGCAGGTTACCATGGGCTGGGACGAAAAAAATAATTGTACAGTGGAGCAAAGGAGCAAGGAAGAAGCGCAGGACTACAGATATTTCCCGGATCCGGATTTGCCGGTTTTGCAGTTTACCAAAGATTATTTGGACGAACTGCGCGTAAAAATGCCGGAACTTCCCGCGCAAAAACGCGCTCGTTTTAAGGAAGAATACGCCCTGCCGGACGCGGACGTGGAAAACTTAATCAACTGGAAAGAATTAGCGTTTTATTTTGAGGACGTGGTAAGTGAAATAGACGAATGGATGAAGCAGGAGGAAGGGCTGGACAGGAAACAGATGATAAAACAGGCTGTTAATTGGCTTTTGGGCGAGTTTAGCGCGCTGTTAAATCAAACCGGAAAAAATCCACAAGATTCCCCTGTGGATGCGGAAAATTTTGCGGAACTAATGAAAATGATTCAGCAGGGAAAAGTTTCGGGCAGTGCGGCCAAGCAGGTATTTAAAGTGATGTTTGAAAAAGGGGGCGATCCAAGTAATATTTTGGAAGATTTAGGTCTTGAGCAGGTAAGCGATGAGTCCGCTATTGCATCGGCCGTGGAAAAAGTAATAGCTGCCAACCCCAAAGCCGTTTCTGACTACAAAGCCGGCCAGCAAAAAAGTTTTGGCTTTTTAGTGGGCCAGGCTATGAAGGAGCTCAAGGGCAAAGGCAATCCGCAAATTATAAATAGGCTTTTAAAAGAAAAATTATCTTAGGCTGTCATTCCGGAAGCCACGAAGCGAAGCGCAGAGCTATCCGGAATCTAAGACAAGTTTCCTACTTTTGCAGGAATGACAAATAAAAATAGAGAACGCCGCCAGAAGGGATAGGACCTTAAGGCGGCGGGTTGGTCGGGCGGACGGCGATGAGGTTATCCGTCATCGCATCCGTAGACGATATCCACGCTCCGCGCAGGAGCGTGGGTGATCGGCCCATGGGCCAGCCGGGACAGCGCCCGTGGCGTTTTCCTCGGCGCGAACGCGCCAAGGGTCGCCGGCTCCGAAAGATGGCGGGACTCAATATCCTGCCGTTCTTTCTTGGAGTCTTCGACTCCGCCGGGGGATACTTCCCTTATTCCTTGCTGGTTGGCAACGAAACTCCTCGTCTCGTCACCCTCATCTTGCACCATTGTGGGATACCTCCTGCAGTGGATTGTTGGAGGCATAGTAGCAGAAGCGCAGAGAGAGAGTCAATCCCGATTAGAAATAGACGTCCGCCATAGGTGGACGGATTTCTAACGGGATAGAAATGATTTGGTTAGTTTCGTCGCTTTTGCAAAGTCGGGTTTTATCCATTTTATTTCTTTATTTCTTTTCCACCAAGTCATTTGGCGTTTACTGTATTGCCTTATGGCAAGAGATAGTTTTGCAATCATCTCCTCATATCCCATCTTCCCTTGTAGATAGAGCGATACATGGCGGTATTCTAGGCCAAAAGATTCAAGACGGCGCCAGAAAATACCACCCCGGCCTTCGGCCACCCCTCCTATTTTAGGAGGGGTGTGTAAATTTTTTACTTCATCAATCATTCCGTTTTTGATTCGCTGGAGAAGGCGTTTTTTTATTTTTTGGTCTAAGATTTTTTGGGGGACTTTTATGCCCAGCCATAGGGCATCGTACATCCTTAATTTTTTATCTTTAATCTTTGATGAAGGGATTGGCTTTCCAGTAGTTATCACAATTTCTAAAGCGCGGATGAGACGGCGCTTGTTGTGCTTGTCTACAGTTTTTGCGCGGGCGTGATCAAGTTTTTTTAGGAGCTGATACAAATCATCCGCGTTCTTTTTTTTCAAGCGCTTGCGTAGTTTTGCGTTCGGTTTGACATCCGGCAAAAGTTGATCATACACAATAGCATCTATCCAGTGCATCGTGCCGCCGCAAAGTATTGGCAGTTTGCCGCGCGCGAGAATATCATCAATAGTTTTTTTTGCAGCCTCCTGGAACAGCGCTACTGAACACTGCTTTTTTGGCGAAATGGAATCTATAAGATGATGGGGAATATTTTTATAAACATAAATTTTACGGCCGTAAAATTTATGCCATCGGCCGGGGATTTTCCCCGTGCCTAAATCCATGCCTTTGTAAATCTGTCGGCTATCGCAGGAAATTATTTCGCCGTTAAAACGCTTGGCAAACTTAACCGCAAGCTCGCTTTTGCCGCTTGAGGTTGGACCGACGATGACAAGAAGCTTAATGGATTTCATAGTTTAAGGGGTTCCTTGACTTCGCCCCGATGGGTATTGGGGTTTCGCTCGGGATGACAGCAAAATATATTGCTAATGTTTTGCTGTCAATTTTTTGCCCGCGTACGGGCCGGAGCGCTTTAAGTGCGCACCGTGCATTTTTATGCGCGGGCGTTTTTTGATTTCGCGCTTTTTTGCTTTTGT
>CAZLQG010000013.1:0-23796 GCA_964561655.1 uncultured Candidatus Saccharibacteria bacterium
TTGGAGTTTAAGAGTCTCTTGGGGAAACTTCCCATCACCCCATCATCCATCAAGGAGGATGACACCCCTCCTCGGGCAGGAGGGGATACTATAGGAAAGCAGGATTACGAGTTTGTAAATACGGAAGAAAAGTTGGAACAGGTTATAAAAGAATTATCGTCCGCGGAAGAAATCGCAATAGACACGGAAACTACGAACACTCAGGCGGTGGAGGCGGAACTTGTGGGGGTTGGTCTGTCTGCTAAAAAAGGCAAAGCTTATTATGTGCTGGCTGAATCGGCACTAGCGTCAGACGGTTTAAAAAAATTACTGGCAAATCCAAAGATAAAAAAAATCGGTCATAATATTAAATACGACCTGGAAGTCTTAGAAACTAATAGCTATAAACTAACAGCTATAAGTTTTGACACCATGATTGCTTCGTATCTTTTAAACGCCGGTACGCGCCAGCACGGGCTGGACGCTTTGGCGTTTTCGGAATTTGGCTACCAGATGCAGCCGATTGAAGAACTGATTGGCAAGGGTAAGTCCACGATCAGTATGGATCAAGTTCCTCCAGAGAAAGTAAGTTGGTACTGCTGCGAAGACGTGGATATGACAATGCGGCTAAAGCAGATTTTTGAACCCCAATTGAAAAAGGAAAGCCTCCAAAGGATTTTTGAAGAAATAGAAATACCGCTGGTTCCGGTTTTGTCGGGTATGGAAACGGCGGGCGTGAAACTGGATGTTAAGCGTTTAAATAAACTAGCAGGCGAGGCAGAAATAGAAATCAAGAAGTTGGAGAATACTATATACAAACTTACGGGAGAGGAATTTAACATTAATTCCCCAAAACAGCTGAAGGAAGTTTTGTTTGAAAAATTAGGGCTTGTGCCGGTGGAGAATAGAAAAACCAAGACCGGGCTTTCCACGGCCGCGGGCGAACTGGAAAAGATGCGCGGCCAGCACAAGGCCATCCCAAAAATTTTAGAATACAGGGAGCTTGCGAAATTACAGAATACGTACTTGCTAGCTTTGCCGGGCCTTGTAAGCAAAAGAACCGGCAGGCTCCATACCAGTTATAATCAGACCATTACTGCCACAGGGCGTTTATCGTCAACGGATCCGAATTTGCAAAACATTCCGGTTAGAGGGGAAGGTTTAGGAAGCAAAATTAGGCAGGCATTTGTGGCGGAGAAAGGCTACAAGCTTTTAAGTTTGGATTATTCTCAAATTGAACTTAGAATTGTAGCGCATTTGGCAAAAGACAAAAAAATGCTGGAGGTGTTTAAAAAAGGAGAGGACATTCATACCAAAACTGCTATGGAGATTTTCGGTGTGTCATCGTCCGCCGTGACTAAAGATATGCGGCGCGACGCAAAAACTATTAACTTTGGAATCCTGTACGGGCTTTCTTCTTTTGGGCTTTCTTCGCGAATAGAAGAAATTTCCAGAGCCGAGGCCAAAGAATTTATCCAAAAATATTTTAAAGCCTACCCTGCAGTTGAGCAGTATATTGAGCAGATTAAACTCCAGGTTAATGAAGAAGGCTTTGTGCGGAATGAACTTGGGCGCGTCCGAAAATTCCCGGAAATCAAATCTTCGCGGTGGCAAATTCGCGCCGCGGCGGAACGCGCGGCAGTGAATTTCCCGATTCAGTCTCTTGCCGCGGACGTGATTAAGGTGGCAATGATAAATATTCATAAAGAGATTAGTCAAGAGTCAAGGGTCAAGAGTCAAGAAATTCAGATGCTCCTGCAAGTGCACGACGAGTTGGTATTTGAAGTGAAGGAAGATAAAGTAAAACACTGGGCAAACAAGCTGGCGTTGATGATGGAAGAGGCAATTAAACTCTCTGTGCCGATTAAAGTAGAAGCCAAAGTGGGGGATAATTGGGGAGAGATGGAACCATTAAGTAAGATTTAAAAGATTAAATAAGATTGAGCATGATTTATTATGCAAGAAACAAAAAAGGGAGAAATTATAATTTATAAGGCCGCGGAGGGCCCGGAGCTTAGGGTTAAGATGGAGGGAGAAACTATTTGGGCGACGCAAGCTCAAATTGCTGAGCTTTTTGGTACTCAAAAGGCGGCTATTTCCAAGCATATCAGCAACATCTATAAATCCGCAGAATTAAGCCAAAAAGCAACTGTTTCCAAAATGGAAACACTTCAAATAGAGGGCAAAAGGCAGATTAAGAGAGAAATTGAATACTACAATCTGGATATGGTTATTGCTGTAGGTTATAGGGTTAATTCTAAGAGGGCTACTGCTTTTCGTATTTGGGCGACAAACACCTTGAAGGAGTACTTGCTTAAAGGCGTTGTTATCAATCAGCAAAGGCTAAAAGAAACGCAACTGTTGCGCCTTAAAGAATTGGAACAGGCGACCAGGTTGTTTCAAAATGTACTAGAGCATCAAAGAGTGGAAGGTTATGAAAAGTCTTTGCTTAAAATAATTACCGACTATACCGAAACTTGGGTGCTTTTGAATAAATACGACAAGGGCGATTTAAAGATTGAAGGCGTAAGTAAAAAACAACCAAAGAATCTAAATTACGAAGGCTTAAAAAAATCCATCGCCTCTTTTAAAAAGCGCCTTATGGCAAAAAAAGAAGCGGGCAGTTTGTTTGGGCAGGAAGTGGGGAACAAGTTTGCCGCGGTACTGGGTAGCATTGAACAAACTTACGGCGGAAAAGAATTGTATTCTTCAATAGAAGAAAAAGCGGCACACCTTTTGTATTTTTGTATTAAAGACCATCCGTTCGCTGATGGCAACAAGCGCATTGGCGCGTTGGTGTTTTTGTTGTTTTTGATTCAGAATAACAATCTCTACAGCTTGAAAACCGGGGAGCGTAAAATTAATGATAATGCGCTTGTTGCCCTGGCGCTTTTGGTTGCGGAAAGCAAGCCTTCGGATAAAGACGTAATGGTAAAGCTGATTGTTAATTTGATTAATCGCAAATAAAAATCCCCGCAGGAGGCGGGGATTTTTATTTATTTAACTTTTTCTATAGCCCTACTAAGGCGGGATTTCAGCCTTGCGGATTTGTTCTTGTGAATTACGTTGGTTTTGGCCGCTTTGTCCAGAGCGGACATGACTTTTTTTATCGCTTTCATAGCCTCATTTTTTTTGCCGGCGGCAATTAACTTCCTTACAGCTTTGACGGCAGATTTATAATTGTTCTTTTTGATTAAATTTCTTGCTCGCCTTTTGGCTGACTGCTTCATTGCCTTAATGGCGGATTTGGTGTTGGGCATAAACTAAATTTAGGATTTATGATGTAAGATTTAAGATTTGGTTTACCCCGTTAAATTTTCAGCAGCTTTATTTAACCGGGGCGACACAGTAAGATGGATATTAGCAGGTTTTTGGTGATTAAGCAAGAGCTATCTTTTAGAATTAGAGATTCTTCGGTTTGTTCAGGATGACCCGCGTAAGCGGGTCAGTTTTTTGATTTCCTGAACACTATCTCTTATCTTCGCGGCAAGCTCAAATTCCAAATTTCTGGCAGCTAAGTCCATTTGCTCGTTGAGCTCTTCCAAATAAAATTTAACTTCTTGTTTGTCCATTTTGGAGACATCGCGTTTGTCTATTCCATCATTAACCGTTTCCTTTTTTGTGCCTGCCAGGCGGGAATCGGCAATGGCTTTTTTGATGCTTTGCGGCGTGATGTCGTGCTGTTTGTTGTAAGCCTCCTGCACTTTGCGTCGCCTAGTGGTCTCATCAATCGCCCTTTTCATACTACCTGTTGCCCTGTCGGCATACATTATTACATGTCCGTCCAAATGTCTGGCGGCGCGGCCCATCATTTGCATAAAAAAAGTCTCGCTTCGCAAAAAGCCTTCCTTGTCCGCATCAAGAATCGCTACAAGTGATACTTCCGGCAAATCTAAACCTTCGCGGAGTAAGTTTATCCCGACCAAAACATCATAAACTCCCAATCTCAAATCCCTCAAAGTTTCCAAACGTTCAAAAGTTTCTATGTCGCTGTGGATGTATTGGACTTTAATGTCTTCCTCTTTCAGGTATTCGGAAAGTTCTTCTGCCATACGTTTGGTCAGGGTGGCAACAAGTACGCGTTGTTTATTTTTCACGCGTTTGTGGATGTTTTCGATTAAGTCGTCAACTTGGTTTTTTGTCGGATGGATTTCTATTGTAGGATCAAGCAAGCCCGTGGGGCGGATTAGCTGTTCAATTACTGTAGGGCTAAAGGCTAAGGTTTTAGGGCTGAGGTTATTAAAGGATTGTTTAATTTCCCACGGGCTTGGAGTTGCTGATACAAACACGCATTGGTTTATTTTATTTAAGAACTCCTGAAATTTTAAAGGTCTGTTATCAAGAGCGCTTGGAAGCCTAAAACCATAATCCACCAAAGTCTGCTTGCGCGAGCGGTCGCCGTTATACATGGCGTTAAGCTGGGGAACGGTCTGGTGCGATTCGTCTATAAACAGCAAGAAATCATCGGGAAAATAATCAATTAGCGTGGAAGGAGGTTCGCCAGCTGTTCTTCCGTCCAAATGGCGGGAGTAGTTTTCTATGCCGGAAACGAAGCCGGTATTAGAAAGCATTTCCAAATCAAAATTAGCGCGCTGTTCCAGCCTTTGGGCTTCTACTAATTTACTTTGTGTTTTTAATTGTTTTAGTCTCTCGGCAAGCTCGAGACGTATTTCCTCTGTTGCTTTTTGGAGTTTTTCTTCCGGTGTAACAAAGTGTTTGGCAGGGAAAATAGTAAATTTTTTCAAGTCTTCAATTAAGTGCCCTGTTAATGCATCCAGCCTTTGGATTTTTTCTATTTCGTCTCCAAAAAAATTTAGGCGGATTATTGTATCTTCGGAAGAAAGAATAATATCCAAGGTGTCACCCTGGATGCGGAAAGTTCCTCGCTGCAAATCAAAATCATTTCTTTGATACTGCAAATCAGTAAGGCGCCTTAAAAGCTTGTCGCGTTTTAGACTTTGGCCTTTTTTTATATCTAAGGATAGTTCCAGATAATCGCCGGGGTTGCCAAGGCCATAAATGCAGGAAACACTGGCAACTATCAGTACATCTTTTCTGGACAAAAGCGACTGAGTAGCGGCGTTCCTAAGCCTATCTATTTCTTCGTTAATTTCCGTTTCTTTTTCTATGTAAGTGTCGTTCCTTGGAATATAGGCTTCGGGCTGGTAGTAATCGTAATAGGAGACAAAATAGTGTACGGCGTTGTTCGGGAAAAATTCCTGGAATTCGCTAGCCAGCTGCGCGGCTAAAGTTTTGTTGTGGGAGATGATGAGAGTTGGTTTGTTTATTGCCTGGATTACATTGGCCATGGTAAAAGTTTTGCCCGAGCCAGTAACGCCAAGCAGGGTTTGAAATTGCCTTTTGGAGTTGATTGATTTTAGCAACTGCTCAATCGCTTTTGGCTGGTCACCAGCGGGTCGAAACTTTGATTTAAGGTGGAACTTTGTCATATAAAGTCAGTATAAAGTATTAGGTATTAAGTATAAAGTAAAAAAGACAAAAAAAAGAAGCCCAGATTTGCAGTCTCCGGGTCGTCCACCTATTGGCGGAAATGATAGCTTGATGAGATTGACGGGACTCGAACCCGCAATCTTCTGGCTGCCACCCCAGACGCTCTAATCCAATTGAGCTACAAGCTCGGTTTATGAATCCTCTTTGATTTTGGTGACCGCAGGGAAGCTGTGCCGCTGGAAAGTTATAGAAATGGCGGCGCGCGTGGGGGGTTTAGGAATGAAATGTATAAGTTGGCGTTCGATATAGACCATAAGGCCAATAAGTATTTAATTCATCTCGGCAAAGAACCGGTTATAAAAAGAGCGGCGCGGCAGCATGTGGCAAAATTAAAGTTTTATCCGAAAAAATCGGCCAAGATAGCTTCTATCGCAGGCCTTCAAAAAGTCAAAGAGATGAAGTCCGTGGTTTCAACTTATCAGGAAAAGAAAATCGGCGATTTTGCGGATTACGCCAAAAACGGACACGGTTTTGTGGTAACTTTTATAATAAAGGCCAGAACCCGCGCCAAGCTTTTAGGCGAGGTAAGAAAAATAGAAAAGCTTATAAATATAGAAACGAATTAAAAAATTACGGTTTTAAAAGAGCCGTTAAAAAAAGGACCAGCGCGAACGCGTCGCGCTGGTTGAGCTGGCCAGTTCGTAGAAAGAGTGGCCTTTTTTGCTGGTCCATCGGACCAGCAGGAGAACCTTGCCGCTGGGGAAGTCCCCACAGAAACGGACTCTAGTTGAGCCTGTCGTCCCATCGGTAAGGACAAAGTGCACCTCGCACTGTTGCCCTTTGACGAGACTGCCGGCTATTCCTCCAGCCAGCGCTCCCCAGACGTCTCCGGTTACCGCGGTGCCTACGAGGGCACCGAGAGGACCCTGGTCGGGGCCTTCTATGACCTCAGGCCTGGTGACCACCGCGGTCACCTCTTCCCGTTGGTGGTAGGGGAAGTCCTGGTCAGCCACCAATATCAGGCCGATGAATACGCCCACGACAGGAATCGCGAGCATAATCCAGAAAATAACCGCTAATACTTTTTTTACGGTTTTCATTCCATGTCCCCCTCCTTATAAGAGAACAATATATCATACAATAATTTAACAAAATTGTCAAGAATCAATTACTATTATTTATAAAAAACCCTTTATTTAGAGGGATTTTTGTGATATATTTGTATAGTTGATAAAATAACTAAAGATACAATGCAACGAATAATGCGAATTCGTTTTTATCAGTATCATTAGCATGCATTAGTAGATTGGTATCTATTATTATGATTGCTTACTTAAGGGGAAAAATTTTAGAAAAAGGCTTAACTTATCTCATTGTTGAAAATAGCGGGGTAGGGTATAAGGTTTTTGTCACGCCGGAATTTATAGCAAAAGAGGTCGGCGAAGAGATGAGCTTATTTATCTATCACAAATCCACCGACGATGGGCAGGCTCTGTTTGGCGTGCCGGATTTTGAAACTTTGAAGTTTTTTGAACTTTTGATTACCGTTTCCGGGGTTGGGCCAAAGGTAGCTTTAGCGATTTTGTCAGCGGCAAAGGTTGGAGCAGTAAAAGACGCAATCGCCAGGCAGGACGTAGGGATTTTTATTCGTATTTCCGGAGTTGGGACCAAGACCGCAGAGCGCATTATTGTGGAGCTTAAGAATAAAGTAGAATCAGCATCAGCCGAAGGCAAAATAGGTTCCAGTGAAGTTTTCGACGCGCTTTTGTCGCTCGGATATAACCAGAAAGAAGTAAGAGACGTCATTAATAAGCTTGATCATCAAAAACCTCAAGAAGAGCAGTTGAAAGAAGCTCTAAAGCTTTTAGGCAGAAGTTAGTAGGCAATTCCTAATGACGAATTACTAATTTTTAATCAATTTCTAATTATCTAATTCAAATTTTTCATTAGATATTGATTAAGCATTTGGCATTAATAATTAGAAATTTGTAGATATGAAAGTTGCAGAAGCGCTTGAATCTGAAAAGGATATTTATAATCAATTTGTTGCCGCCCAAGAAAGCGGCAGTTTTTTGCAAGGCTATGAATGGGGGGAGTGGCAGGCCAGCCTGGGGCGGGAAGTTTACAGATTTAAGATTGTCGATGAGGGCGAGCAAACTATTGGTTCGATACAATTAGTTCGGATGCCTTTGCCGTTTGGGCAATATTATCTATACGCGCCGTATGGACCGGTGTTCGCCGGGGGCAAGAATTTCCAATTTCCAATTTCCAATTTCCAATCAATTTTAAATGAAATAAAGTCTAAATTTTCAAATGCGGTGTTTATTAGATTTGAGCCGAAGTTTGATATATCTTTAATCTTTAATCCTAAATTTTTAATCAAATCCCCAAATATTCAGCCGGGCAAAACTCTTATTATTGACCTTGCCAAAACCGAAGAGGAGCTTTTGGCGGAAATGCATCATAAAACCCGTTATAATATCCGCCTCGCGCAGAAGCATGGCGTAGAAATCCAGAAGGAATTTGTCGTCTCTGCCGGCAACGGCCTATTTTTTAAAGAGGCGGTTAATTTAATTACAGAAACGGCCGCGAGGCAGGGTTTTAAAACGTTTTCAAAAAGCTACTATTATAAACTGATAGACTTTTTTGCTTTGCATCATAAAGGGGAAGTTAAGCTTCATTTATATAAGGCGGTTTTTAACAAACAGCTGTTAAGCGCCGCGGTAATGGTTGATTTTGGAAAAGTGAGGACATATCTTTTTGGAGGATCATCGCGGGAGCACAAAAATATTATGGCGCCGTATCTACTTCATTTCCAAGCGATGCTGGGTGCTAAAGGGCAGGGCTTAGAATTTTACA
The DNA here is from genome assembly GCA_964561655.1 of uncultured Candidatus Saccharibacteria bacterium. Lineage (GTDB taxonomy): Bacteria > Patescibacteriota > Doudnabacteria > UBA920 > UBA920 > CAZLQG01. Next base: position 8,290 of record CAZLQG010000013.1, read on the forward strand.
ATTTTTGGGGAAGTGAAACTGCCTCCGGCAAGACACCCGGTTTTGTCCGCTTTAAGTTTGGTTTTGGGGGCGCGGAAAAAGCATACGCCGGGGCTTATGATTTTGTTTTTAGTCCTGGTTATTATCGTATATATAAATTTTTGAGGTCCATTAACAGGATTATAAATTAACCCCAGGCTTTGCACCCGGGGTTAATTTTGTTTGACTGTCAGCTGGCCTTTTTCTAAATCTATTACCACGCTGCTGCCGCGCGGGAGTTTTTTAGAAAGCAGTAATTTGGCAATAAAGCTCTCCACGTGATCCTGGATATAGCGTCTTACGGGCCTTGCTCCCAAAAGTGGGTCAAAAGCTTTCTCTGCAATTTCTTTGGTAACGTTTTGGGTAAAGGATAGCTTAATGCCTTTTTCCAAAAGTTGATGGGTCAGGTTTTGCAGTTGCAGGTAGGCTATTTGTTGGACTTCGCCCGGGCTTAGGGGGCTGAAAACGATTATGCCGTCAAAGCGGTTCAAGAGCTCCGGAGGAAAAATAGCCGAGAGCGTCAGGCTGAACAGCCTTTGCTTGATTTGTTCCAGCCTTAAGTTTTGTTTAATGCCTTCCTGAATTTCCCTGGTGCCGGCGTTGGAGGTGGCAATAATTAGGCAGTGGGTAAGGTCTAAAGTTTCGCCGCGTCCCGAGGTCAGTCTCCCGTCTTCTAAAACCTGCAGGAACAAGTTAAGAATTTCGCCGCTGGCTTTTTCAAATTCGTCCAAAAGCAAAAGGCAGAAAGGATAGTTTTTAAGATGTTTAATCAGGGGCGAGTCTGTGCGGCTTTGGGGAGCGCCCAAAAGTTTGTTCAGGCCGCCTTCTCCTTGGTATTCTGACATGTCAAGCCTTAAAAGATATTTTGGATCCCCAAAGTATTCCCGCGCCAGCACCCTGGCGACTTCGGTTTTGCCCACGCCCGTGGGTCCCAAAAACAGGAAAGACCCAAGAGGTCTTTGGTCTGAAGCCAGGCCGGACCGGGCTCTTCTTAAGCCTTCGGCGACCGCCTCGACGGCAGCAGCCTGGCCTACAATAAATTTGCTTAAGGTATTTTCTAAGCGTAAAAGCTTTTCCGCTTCGTTTTGGCTGAAGGTGTGGGCCGGTACGTGGGTTTTGTCGCTGATAATTTTTTCTATAATTTCCGGGGTAATAATTTTGTGTTTGCTGCTTTGCGCGCGGGAAACAGCCTCAACTAAAATGCTGATAGCTTTTTGGGGCTGACCCATATCTTTTAAGTAAATGTCGGTGAGTTCCACTGCCTGTTCAATTGCAGGGTACCTAAAGAAGCAGCGGCCTTTGTATTCTAAAAGACTGGCTCTAATACAGCAGGCCAAAAGCACGCTTTCCTTGGTTAAGGAGCTAAGTTCGTAGGAAGCAAAAACTTCGTCAAAATTCGCTACGTTGTGCAAATAGTCGGTATAGTCTTCCAAACTGGTGGTACCAAGTACCATTAGGTTATGGTTTTGCAGATAATCTATTAAAAGTTCGGCAAAGCTAAGGCCGGAAACCGAAGTGGTTTTACTTAAGGTGTGCATTTCTTCTATTACCAGAATAATGTTCCCGCTCCTGGAAGCTTCTTTTAGGCTGTCAATAAAAATTGTTTCCGCTCTATGGCCGGAGCCTAAAATCCCAGAAATTTCCAGGCGCACCAGCCGTTTGTCCTGCAGGATTTTGGGCACCTGCTCGGAGACCATTTTAAATGCCAGTTCGTTAATCAGTGTGGTTCTGCCAGTGCCGGGCTCGCCTTTAATGAGGAGGCTTTTTCTGCCTTGGCTAAGGAGTTTAAAGATCTCGCTTAAATCGTTGTTTCTGCCCAGCGCCATCGGCAGGTTGCCATGCTTGGCGTCCCAAGTTAAATCGCGGCTGTAGCGGTCTAAATAGTAAGTTGGAATCGCGGTTAAGCCTCTGTTGATTTCGCTTTCCGGCTTGAGCTTGGCCAGCTTATGGAAAATTTTTAAATCTTTGGAAAGCAGTTCAAGGTTGAAAATCCAGGTCGCTAAAATTTCCAGTTTTTCAATAGAGAGGTTTAAATTAAAGAAAACGGCTTGTAGAATATGGTTTTCATTCAGGTCAATGGCCAGTGCGCATAAAAGCATTAAAGGGTCAATGGTTTTATTGTGGAGCTTGAGGCTTTCCGTAAAGGCAGTAAAAGGGATTTTGTAGAGCTCTTCTTCGGAAGCCTTAGGGGACAGCAGGGCGTAATTGCTGATTAAAGTTTTGATGTCTTCGGGGTTTACCCCGAGCCGCAGAAAAATTAATTTGGTGCTTTGCTGCTCCAGCAGGGATTGGATTAAATCAGTGGCAATGACTTCCAAGTTATCGGATCTGCGATTCTGCCCAAAGAGTTTTTTAAGATTTTGCTGCCGCAGTTTGGCGAATTTTAGGGAATTATTCCAGGCGGTTTTTGTTTCTTTGTTAAAGAGGTGGTAGATGTCAATTTCAGGAGGTTTTTGGGAATGTTTTTGGACTGCTTCAAAATGCAGCAGGTTCAAAGTTTTATTGTTCAGCTCATTTTGTTTGCTTTTCGCCCAAAGATAACAGCTGGTGAACACAGATATCCAAAAGACAGAATTGTAACCGGAAGGGGCAAGCAAGAAAAACCAGCTTTTATTTTCTATCCCGTTCCAAGCGCTTACTGAGAAAGCAATTACTCCCAAAGCGGCGAGTATCCAAAGAATAAGCAGGACAAGTTTTTCAATTGCATCGTGAATTTTTTCTAAGGAGATCCTGCTTTCTTTGAAGCTGCCGTTAAAGGCAAGAACGGTATTGTTTGCCCGCGCTTTCCGCGGCCAGTTGCCATTATTTGTTTTTTGGAAAGTTAAGCTTAGCATTTGGTTAAATGCTAAAAATTTGAAAAACTATTATCATAGTCAGCGCTGGGAGCAACACTAAATACGCAAACCCTAAGACACCAATGAGCAAGACGTGCAAAACAAAAATAATAAGTTTATAAACCAGTAAAATAATACGGACAAAAAAACTAATTATGATGCCGCTTCGGGTATAATCACCATAAAGTGGTTCTTTTAAATGTTTGGCGAAAACCAAAAGGCCGGTTTTTTGCAAATGGTAATGGTATTTTCTTTTTGCCCAGTCTTTAAACACGGAAAAACCCGTGGTATACCACCACAAGGGGAAAGTTAGGATATTTAAGGGAAAGTCATTCATTTATATTTTGATTTCTGGAAAGCTTAGAAAACCTCTATTTTATTATACGATACTTTGCTAAAATAGGCTAATTGCTGTTATATTTTAAAGCATGGAAGCCCTAAAGCAATTTTTAAAAAAGTATATTATCCCTGAAAGCTTGCTTAAAACCTTTCGGCCCTTTTATCATGGCCTGCTGGCGCTGGTTGCGGATTTTTATTTTGGCAGGCCATCGTCAAAAATGGTCGTAATCGGAGTAACGGGGACGGCGGGAAAATCCACGACAGTGCAGATGCTGGCGAGGATTTTAAATTATCACTCCTTCCTTAATCCCTCCCCATCAAGGGGAGGGAAAGCTTATCGATGCGGGTTTATCACTACCATTAGTTTTTTTGACGGTGAGCAGGAACATATAAATAAGCACGGGCTTTCCATGCCCGGTGGGCCCTTATTGCAAAAACAACTGTGTGCGATACTTGACCGAGGCTGCAAATACGCGGTGGTGGAGTGTACTTCCGAGGGTTTGGCGCAAAACCGGCATTTGGGGATTAATTTTGATATGGCAGTGTTCACGAATTTATCGCCGGCGCATTTGGACAATCACGGGGGAAGCTTTGAAAAATACAAACAGGCAAAGGGAAAACTTTTCAAAGCAGTAGGCAGAGAAAATGCAGGAAAAGCTATAGTTGTTAATTTAGACGATGGGAGTGCGGAATATTTTTTAAAATTTAGGGCGCAAAAGAAAGTTGCGGTCAGCTTTGCGGGGAAAGAAAGCGGGTTAGCCGATCAAGTTTTTCAAGCCAAAGAAGTTGACCAGGGGTTTGAGCTTGATGGAAAAAAATTTGAAGTAAAACTTTTTGGCAAATTTAACAATCAGAATGCTGGTTTAGCTGCGGTAGCGGCAAAGATTTTGGGTGTGTCATTAACGGAAGCTGCGCGTGCGATATCAAATTTTGACAAAATCAGGGGCAGGATGGAGACTGTTTCCAGTAATCGTAATATCATTATAATTGTCGATTACGGCTGTGAGCCGGCAACGATTAAAGCAGCATTGCTGTCGGCGAAAGAACTGCCTCACAAAAAACTTATTCACGTGTTTGGTGCAACCGGCGGGCACAGGGATGTGGGCAAGAGATTTGAGTTTGGAAAAATTTCAGCCGAGCTGGCAGACGAGATTATCATTACTAATGATGACGTGTATGATTCGGATCCGGAGGAGATAACTAAAAATATTGAATCAGGAATCAGGAATCAGAAATTACGGGCAGGCAAATACGAAATCATTTTAGACAGACAATCCGCTATCCGTCGTGCTTTGGAAATAGCACAGCCCGGAGACGTTGTTTTAATTACCGGCAAGGGTAGTGAACAATTTTTAGTTTTGCCGGGGAATAAAAGAATTGTTTGGGATGACGTAAGCGTGGTCAAGCAGGAGCTTGACAAAATCTCTAATTTTTAATCTTTAATCCTTAATGATTTTATATATAGATAATTCAGAATTTGGAAAAGTTTTTTTTACCATTGTCGATTATCGTAGAATTACCAACAAAAAAATTTTTTCCATCAAGCCTTCGGAAAACCACAAGACGTTGGAACTTTTGGAAAAATTTTTAAAGCAATCCAAAATCCAAAATCCTAAATCTAGAATCAATCGACTGGTTGTCTGTAAGGGGCCGGGCAGTTTCACCGGCATTAGGGTGGGTTTGAGCCTTGCCCAGGCTTTGAGTCTGGCGTGGAAAATTCCCTTGCGAGTTTTATCTAAACCAGATTTTGTTAAAACCTTGCAACAATAAAAAACATCCCAAGAAATTTGGGATGTTTTTTTCGTGTAATTTGTGATATTTGAGTATTTGTGGTGATTATTCTTTTAGTTTAAAGACTTTAATTGTTATCAGGGTAATAATTATAAACCACACAGCCAGCCCGAGTATGCTGGCGGCAATTGTCCGGAAATCAAAGGCGTATAAATAGCTGTTTCTAAGACCGTCGGCAAGGTAGGTAATGGGTAACAGCCGTGCGATTTTTTCCAGCGCGTCGGGCAGGGCTTCTATGGGGTAAAAAATATTGCCTAAAAAGGTTAAGGGCAGACCGATGGCGGAAGTCAAAGGAGCTGCGGTTTGGTAAGAGTCGGCGTAGTTGGCAATTAAAAGGCCAATCAGCAGAAAGATTCCGCCTCCTAGTAAAGTTAAAATCAGGATTGAAAGCACGTTGCCGGCAAAATCGGCGCGGAACAAAAATATTCCAAGTAGAGTTAAAATTATTACCTGGCCAATCATCACCACAATCCGGGAAGCCAGCAGGCTGAAAATTAGTTCGCTGGTTTTAATCGGCGTTACTAAAAATCGTTTTATTACCCCGCGCGATTTCAAATCCGTCATCCAGTAAGCTAGGCTATAAATGCCGCTTTGCATTATTGTCATAGCGATGATGCCGGGCAAAACATAGTTGGAATATTTTAAGTGAGTGGCGATTGCCGCGTTAATCGGCAGAACGGAAAGGGCAATATAGATTCCGGCTGGCAGAAAGACCATCCAGAAAAAACCTTTTTTGTCGCGATAAATAATTTTGAAATTAGCTTTAAAAAGCTGCCAAACGCTGTTCATTGATTTTTACCGTTTAAGTTTTCGAATTCTTTTCCGGTTAGGTCCAAATACACGTCTTCCAAAGAGGCGGTTTTTACCGTAAAGCCGCTAAATTGCACTTGTTTGTCCTTAAGCAGTTTTACTATATTGCTTACGCAGTCCAAAGAGGTAATTTCCAAAATTACTTTTGGGTATTGGCTGTAAATTTTTTCAATCTCCGGAATATTTTTAAATATATCTGGGCCAATTTCTTTGTTTATTAGAAAAGAAATTTGGGTAGTGTGAGAAAGGTCCTCAATCAGCTTTTTAGGCTCGTTGATGGTGAGAATTTTGCCTTTGTCCAAAATAGCCACGCGGTCGCATAAGTATTCCGCTTCTTCCATATAGTGGGTGGTCATGATTATGGTAATGCCGGTTTTGTTGATTTGTTTAATAAGCTGCCAGATTTGCTTGCGGCCGGCTGGGTCAAGCCCGGTCGTGGGTTCGTCCAAAAATAAAATTTCAGGCTCGTTCACCAAAGAAGTGGCAATGGTAAAGCGTTGTTTTTGCCCGCCGGAAAGGTTTTTTACCTGTTCATTTTCTTTTTCAGCAAGACCGACTAGATTTAACAGTTTAGATCGATCGGCTTTTTTGCCGTAAAACGAAGCAAATAAATCCAAAAGTTCTCCCAAAGTAAGCAAGGGCAAGTATTCGCTTGATTGCAGTTGCACGCCGATGCGTTTTTTAATTTCATCTCCCTGCTCAAGGTTGTCAAAATCAAGAACTTTAATTTTGCCGCTACTTTGCTGTTTTAAGCTTTCTATTATTTCCAAAGTAGTGGTTTTTCCAGCCCCGTTGGGACCCAAAATGCCGAAAATTTCGCCTTTTGCTACGGAAAAAGAAATTCCTTTTAGCGCTTCAAACTCCCCCTTGCCCTTGGGCAGGGGATAGTTTTTTTTGACGTTTTGGACCTGGATGGTTTCGTTAAACATGCCAAAAGCATTATAACACGCGTGGTTGTGTAAAATATAATGGCTTGCTATAATCAAACTATAAGATTACTTTAATGAGGAGGGGCTTGACAAATTCTGTTTGACGGGTATACTTCAGAATATGTACAATTTAATAAGCTTTTAGCCTTTTAGGTAGTTGGCCTTTTTTGTATGTGCAAAAAAGGCGATGTTTTGTACACTTAATCAGGATTTTGGGCAGATTTAGCGCAGAAAACATCATCTTTATAAAGGCAAAAAGCCTTTATTATTAAGGATCTAACAAAGATCATAACCGCTTTATTTTAAGGCGAAAGATAATCAATCGATGTTATCTAAAAATAAGTCCGCCCAAACTTTCGTTGTTCAGAAATCAAAAACTCCAAAAATTCAACGAAAGTTTTTTACTAAGCAGCACGAGGTTTCGCTGCTTCCAAACCTGATAGAAATCCAGCTGACGTCTTACCGCTGGTTTTTAGAAACAGGCCTTAAGGAGTTGTTAAAAGAAATTACCCCGGTTGCCGATTTCACCGGTAAGAATTTAGAATTATTTTTCGGCGATTATTTTTTCGACAAACCCAAGCATGACGAAACCACAGCGCGGGAAAGAAACACTACTTTTGAAGCTCCGCTGTACGTTTCCACCAAGCTGGTTAATAAGGTAAGCGGAAAAACCAAGACCCAGGATGTTTATTTCGGCGATTTTCCCTTAATGACGCCGAGAGGAACTTTTGTTGTTAATGGCGTGGAGCGTGTGGTGGTTAACCAGCTGATTAAGTCTCCCGGCGTGTTTTTTAGCGCGGAAAATTTCCGCGGCAAAAATTTATACGGCGCAAAAATTATTCCTAACCGCGGAGCATGGCTGGAACTGGACACCGACGGCAGCGGGGTAATCGGCGTAAAAATCGACCGCAAAAGAAGAATTCCCATAACCGCGCTGCTGCGGGTTTTTGGCCTGCCTTCCAATGAGGAGATTTTAGCCGCTTTTAAAGGAGTAGATACCGACCCGGATACTAAATACATCCAAAACACTTTGGACAAAGATGCGTCCCGAAATGCGGATGAAGGCTACAGGGAAGTTTATAAAAGAATCCGTCCCGGAGACTTAGCTACGGTGGACAACGCCCGAAGTTTAATTGATAGCATGTTCTTTAATGAAGAACGCTATGATTTTTCCGAAGTCGGTAGGTTCAAGTTTAATCAAAGATTGAATGTAAAGGACAAAGACGGCAAAATTATCGCCAAAGAGGATTTGGTCGCGGTGGTAAGAGAGATTATTCGTCTGAACAATTCACAAGAGCCGGCCGATGACATTGACCATTTAGCCAACAGAAGGGTCAGGGCTGTCGGTGAACTCATCCAAACCAGGTTCAGGGTAGGCTTGGCGCGAATGGTACGCATTGCAAAAGACAGAATGAGCCTTGCGGATTTGGAAACCGTAACTCCGGCCCAGCTGATTCACGTGCGTCCTATTGTGGCAACCATGCAGGAATTCTTTTCTTCTTCGCAACTTTCACAGTTTATGGATCAGACTAACCCCTTGGCCGAACTGGAGCACAAAAGAAGGCTTTCTGCTATGGGACCCGGGGGACTTTCCCGCGAACGCGCGGGTTTTGAAGTCCGCGACGTGCATCGTAGCCACTACGGCCGATTGTGTCCGATTACCACGCCTGAAGGTCCGAACATCGGTTTGGTTTCTCACCTTGCCACTTACGCGCGCATTAATAAGTTCGGTTTTATTGAGACCCCTTACCGCCGGGTAAAAAAATACGCTAAAAATGACGGGCGCGACGCAGTGGGAGAAATTGCCTTGTTTGACGCAAAAGATCAAAAAGGTGCCGTGATTGTGGCGGCTGGGGAGGAAATTTCGTCCGGTAAAGCTAAGGAACTTGCCAAAAATGACCAGATTTTAGAAATCAGAATCAAACCCCGGCTCACCGATAAAATTGTTTATTTAGATGCTTACGAGGAAGAGCAGTTAATTATTGGCCAAGCCGGTATTGAGGCGGACGAGAAGGGTTATTTTAAAGACACCCGCGCCAGCGCCCGTGTCCGCAGTGTTGCCAGTATTGTTTCTACTGATGAAATTGACTGCTTGGATGTTTCGTCCAAACAGATTATTTCGGTTACTACTTCTTTGATTCCGTTTTTGGAGCATGACGACGCCAACCGCGCTTTAATGGGCAGCAACATGCAAAGGCAGGCGGTGTCCTGCATTCGGCCCCAGGCGCCGGTGGTGGGTACGGGCATGGAAGCAAAAGCCGCGCGCGATAGCGGCACGCTGGTCTTGGTCGAAGAGGACGGCACGGTAACTTCGGTTACCGGCGACAAGATTGTCGTGGTCGGCGAAAAGGGCAAAAAACGCGAATATCCTTTGCTGAAGTTTTTACGTACTAATTCTGCCACCGCCATCAATCAAATTCCCAGAGTGAGTAAAGGGCAGCAACTCAGAAAAGGCGACCTTTTAGCTGACGGCGCTTCTACTGAAAACGGAGAATTGGCTTTAGGGCAGAATGTTTTAGTGGCGTTTATGTCCTGGGAAGGTGGCAATTACGAGGACGCGATTTTGATTTCCGAAAGGCTGGTTCAGCAGGACAGGTATTCCTCGGTTCACATAGATGATTTTAAAATAGACGTCCGCGACACCAAGCTGGGGCCGGAGCAAATTACCCGCGACATTCCCAACGTGGGCGAGGAAAAACTTAAGGATTTGGATGAAAACGGCATTATTAGAGTTGGCGCACAGGTAAAAGCCGGCGACATTCTGGTCGGCAAAATTACCCCCAAAGGCGAGACCGATCTTACTCCCGAAGAAAAACTTTTGCGGGTGATTTTCGGCGAGAAATCAAGGGACGTGAAAGACACTTCCCTGACTTTGCCGCACGGCGAATACGGAAAAGTTGTAAACATTAAAGAATTTTCCCGCGACGCTGGAGACAAGTTGCCTTCAGGCGTAATCCGCAGTATTCAGGTTTCGGTGGCGGTTTTAAGAAAAGTTCAGGTCGGAGATAAAATGGCCGGCCGTCATGGTAACAAAGGTGTTATCAGTAAAATTATCCCGGTGGAAGATATGCCTTTTATGGAAGACGGGACGCCGGTAGATATTATTTTAAACCCTTTAGGCGTTGTGAGCCGTATGAACATTGGCCAGATTTTAGAAACCCACATGGGCCTGGCCGCGTCCTGTCAAGGATATAAAGTAGCTACTCCGGTTTTGGATGGAATTTCAGAAGAACAAATAAAACAGGCGCTTGAGGCCGTGGGATTTAAACGTTCTGGCAAGGTGGTTTTGTGCGACGGTAAAACCGGTGAGGCTTTTGACGAAAAAGTCACCGTGGGAATTAATTATATGATGAAGCTGCACCATCTTGTAGATGACAAAATGCACGCGCGGTCAACTGGTCCGTATTCTTTAATTACCCAGCAGCCGTTGGGAGGCAAAGCGCAGTTCGGCGGCCAGCGTTTTGGTGAAATGGAAGTCTGGGCTTTGGAAGGCTACGGCGCGGCCCATACTTTGCAGGAAATGCTCACCATTAAGTCCGACGACGTGGTCGGCAGGAGCAAGACTTACGAAGCTATTGTAAAAGGTGAGCCCATTAAGAAGCCCAATGTCCCCGAGAGTTTTAGGGTTTTGGTAAAAGAACTGCAAAGTTTGTGTTTAGACGTTGAGCTCTTAACGGAAGACGGCGGAATAGTAAGCGCGGGCGAAGAAGCGCAAAGCAAGATAGAGGCGGAAGTGGGGGAAGCGCCAAAACAGGAAGTAGCACAGGCAATGTCGTTGTTTGTAGATGAACCGAAGAAGGAAAAGAAAAAGAAAGAGAAGAAATAAATCACAGATACACAAATAAACGCAGATGACATAGATTTAATGGTGACTATAAAGTTATGAATTTCAAATGCATTCTCAAAAGATAAATTGTAATTTTGCATTTTAACTTTTAAGTTTTGAATTAACTAATTAACCCCACCTCCTTTCCTTGTTAAGGAGAGGAAAGGGTCTCAAATCCTAAATCTTTAATTTTAAATTTAAAAATGATAACCCAGACAGAAAATTTTAAGGGAGTAAGGCTTAAGCTAGCAAGTCCCGTTACCATTATGCAATGGTCGCATGGCGAGGTGACTAAACCGGAAACCATTAATTACCGCACCCAACGCCCGGAAAAGGATGGCCTTTTTGACGAGAAGATTTTTGGTCCTATTAAGGATTGGGAATGTTATTGCGGTAAATATAAGCGGATTCGTTATAAGGGTATAGTTTGCGACAAGTGCGGCGTGGAAGTTACTAAAGCATCCGTCAGGCGCGAGCGCATGGGTCATATTAAGCTGGCCGTGCCGGTTGCGCATATTTGGTTTTTGCGCGGCGTGCCTTCGCGTTTGGGTTTGATTTTGGACTTAGGAGTGCAGGATTTAGAAAAGGTAGTTTATTTTGCCTCTTATATTATTACTTCTGTGGACGAGGAAGCTCGCATGCAGACTTTGGAGCAAATTGAAAAAGAATTTAAAGCCAAGAAAAAAGCGATTGAAGAGAAGTACGAAACTTTAATTGCAAAGACAAAAAGTAGCCTCCAAAAAGCATCTGCCAAGAAAGATGCTGATTTAGCCGCGGCCGAAATGGACGCAGAAGTGGCCAGGCTTAAAGACGCCTGGAGCAAGGAACTCTCCAGCCTTGAGTCAATCCGCGACCAAGCCAAGAGTGAATTGAAATCTATTAAAAAGATGCAGGTAATTTCTGAACTTGTCTATCGTGACTTGTCCCTAAAGTATGGGCCTGTGTTCAGTGCCGGTATCGGTGCCGAAGCCTTAAAAGGACTTTTGGAAGAAGTTGATACGGAAACGCTTTCGCAGGAATTGCAGCAGCAAGTTTCGCAAACCGAAGGTCAGGCACAGAAGAAAGCTTTGAAAAGGTTGAAATTAATTAAGTCTTTGATCAATGCCGGTCTCAGGCCGGAATGGATGCTGGTTACGGTTTTGCCTGTAATCCCTCCGGATTTAAGGCCGATGGTACAGCTGGACGGCGGGCGTTTTGCGGCCAGTGATTTGAACGACCTGTACCGTCGCGTTATCAACCGCAACAACCGCTTAAAGAAACTTTTGGAGATTAAGGCCCCCGAAGTAATTACCCGAAACGAAAAAAGGATGCTCCAAGAGGCGGTGGACGCGCTTATCGACAATTCCATCCGCCACGGCAAAGAGGTTACGGCGAGCACGGGGCAAAAGAGAAAGCTTAGAAGTTTGGCGGATATGCTGAAAGGCAAGCAAGGGCGGTTTAGGCAGAATTTGCTTGGCAAAAGAGTGGACTACAGCGGCCGCAGTGTTATTGTGGTCGGCCCGAATTTAAAATTGCATCAGTGCGGTTTGCCTAAAGTTATGGCTTTGGAACTATTTAAGCCGTTCGTAATTAGTAAACTCATTGCCCGCGAGTTTGCCCATAACGTCAGAAGCGCGAACCGCTTAATTGAACAGGGCAAGACTGAAGTCTATGATATTTTGGAAGAGGTTACCAAAGACCATTATGTGCTCTTAAACCGTGCTCCAACCCTGCACCGTTTGGGTTTCCAGGCTTTCCAGCCGGTTTTAATAGAAGGCAAGGCTATTCAGCTTCACCCGATGGTATGTGCAGCTTTTAATGCGGATTTTGATGGCGACCAAATGGCCGTGCATGTGCCTTTGACTGAAGCCGCGCAGAAAGAGGCGCGCGAAATTATGGTATCCGCTCACAATCTGCTCAAGCCCGCTTCGGGCGATCCGGTAATGACACCGGACAAAGATGTTGTTGTGGGCTGTTATTACATCACCAAAATCCGCGATGGCCTAAAAGGTGAAGGCAAGACTTTTACAGATTCCAAAGAAGCAATTTTAGCCTATAATAACGGCTATGTTCATGCCCAGGCAAAAATCAAAGTCAGGCTGGACAGCGGTGAAGTTGTCGAGACCAGCGTGGGCCGCCTGATTTTTAACAAAATTGTGCCCAAAGATTTTGGTTTTGTTAATGAAACTTTGGACAAAAAGAAGCTCCAAGGGTTGATTCGCCAGGCGCACCGGTCTTTAGGTAACCAAAAGACCGCCGAGCTGATTGACGAAATCAAGAGGATCGGGTTTTATTATATGAAAAAGTCGGGCCTTTCCTGGGGTATGGATGATTTGATTTTGCCCAAAGAAAAATATGACATGCTTAAAGAGGCGGACGAGGAAGTTGAAAGGACTTATCAGGAATATCGGGAAGGACTTTTAACCGGGGAAGAAAGAAAAAACCGTGTTGTCGAAATATGGGCTGAAATCAGCGAAAAAATTGCAAAAAGCGTAACCAAAGACGTGGATGAACACGGTAGCGTTAATTATATGGTATCGAGCGGCGCGAGGGGTTCGTTTTCGCAGATTACCCAGATGTCGGGAATGAAAGGCTTAGTGGTGAACCCTTCCGGAGACGTTATTGAACTTCCGGTAAAGAGCAGTTTTAAAGAAGGCCTTTCGGTTTTGGAATATTTTATTTCCACTCACGGCAGTCGAAAAGGGATGTCGGATACCGCGCTGAGAACAGCCGATGCGGGCTATTTAACCAGAAGGCTGGTGGATGTGGCGCAGGATCTTGTGGTGAACGCTGAAGACTGCGGTACCGACGGCTATATTGTGGTTTCGCAGGCGGAAAGCCAAAAAATGAACAAAGCTTTGGAAAACCGCCTGTTCGGCCGGGTCGCCGCTGAGACTGTTAAGGATAAAAAGGGTAAGGTTATAGTGGAAAAAAATAGCGGTATTAATGACATGCAGGCCAAGCAGATAGTAGAAGCGGGAATTACGGAAGTCAAATGCAGAAGCGTGCTGAAATGTAAACTCAGCCGCGGAATTTGCAAGCTTTGCTATGGTTATGATTTAGGTTTTAACGAGATGGTACAGCTGGGAGCGGCCATAGGTATTGTAGCGGCGCAGGCCATTGGTGAACCGGGTACCCAGCTTACTATGAGGACTTTTCATACAGGAGGATCGGCTTCGGTTAAAGACATCACTCAAGGTTTACCTAGGGTGGAAGAATTATTCGAGGCGAGAGAGCCGAAAGGCCGCGCTACGGTTTCGGAAGTTGACGGACAGGTTTATATCAGTAAGCCTAATGAGAAAGAGTACTTGATTCGGGTGCAAAGTGTGGATGTCAAGAAGGACGTTTATAATTTGGGCAAGGCACAGTCGGCTATTCGAGATAGCAGCCGTGTGGAAAGCGGCGAAACTTTGTTTATTGATGAGTCCGGCAAAACTGTGAAGGCGGAAAATTCCGGTATCGTGAAAGTGGAAAAAGGCAAAGTCAGCGTTATTCATGAAGGCGAGGCATTAAAAGAATACGCGGTTCCGGTTTCTTATTTGCTTTTGTTCAAAGATGGCGATTTGGTAACCAAAGGACAGCAGCTGACTGAAGGCAATTTGAGCCCTTCGCAGATTATGCAGCTTCGGGGCGTGGAAGAGGCGCAGAAATATATAGTCAGGGAAGTTCAGGATATTTATGTTTCGCAAGGCCAGAATATTCATGACAAGCACATTGAAGTAATCGCGCGCCAGATGTTTTCCAAAATGCGAATTACTAATCCTGGCAACAGCGAATTTGTGGAAGGTGAAGTGGCAGATAAAGCCAAATTGGATTACATAGGCAAAGAATTGGTAAAAAGCGGAAAGCAACCGCCCAAGGCTGAACAGCTCTTAATGGGTATTACCAAAGTTTCTCTAAATACTGACTCCTTCCTGGCCGCGGCGAGTTTTCAGGAAACCACGCGTGTACTCATTCAAGCTGCGGTTACAGGCAAGACCGATCATCTGAAGGGACTGAAAGAGAATGTAATTATTGGCAAGCTGATCCCTGCTGGCACAGGTTTTAGCGACCAAATCGCCAAAGAGAATTTAAAGGTTGACCAGGTGGACGCTGAGCCCGCCGCAGAAGCAGCGTAAATTTCAGTTCATGCGTTTTCAAAACCCCGCTTTTGTAAAAGGACGGGGTTTTTTGGTAGAATATAAAAAACATCAAAACCATCTGGGCTATGGATCCTAGGCTGTATAAAGGAATTTTTGTGCTAAAATGGAAATAATTAAACTTATTTGAATATGGCTAAATTGCAGGTATCTAAAAGATCCCAAAGCGTAATTGCTTCTCCTATAAGGAAATTTTTGCCCCTAATGCAGGTGGCGGAAAAGCGGGGCATTCACGTATTTAAATTAAACGTGGGCGATCCGGATTTGGAACTGCCCCCGCAATTTTTACAGACCGTAAAAAAATATAATCAAAGGACACTAGGATACGCGCCGAGTCCGGGAATTGCCGAGCATACGGCGGCGTGGCAAAAGTATTACCGCCAGTTCGGCGTCCATCTGAAAACTAGCCAGATTATCCCCACCGTGGGCTGCGCCGAAGCGATTACGCTTGCCATGCAGGCGGTTTGCGACTATGGCGCTGAAATTATTGTATTTGAACCGCTTTATACCAGTTACAAAGCCTTTGCCGCAATGACAGGCATTAAGCTTGTGCCTGTAACTTTAAAAGCGGAAGAAAATTTTGTTTTGAAATCGTCGGAAATTGTGGAAAAGAAAATTACCAAAAGAACCAAGGCGATTGTAGTGATCAATCCGGACAACCCAACCGGCAAGCTCTGGAGTGAGAAAGAACTTAAAATGATTGTGAAAATTGCCAAACGGCATAATCTGTTCATCATCTCCGATGAAACTTATAGGGAAATCAGATTCAGCGGCAGACCGTATAGTATGCTTAAAGATAAAAACGCGAGAAAGAATGTAATTGTAACTGACAGCGTGTCAAA
>CAZLQG010000014.1:0-20837 GCA_964561655.1 uncultured Candidatus Saccharibacteria bacterium
ACTGCTAAAAATGCTTCCTGGGGTATATCAACTTTACCAATACGTTTCATCTTTTTTTTTCCTTTCTTTTGTTTTTGCAAAAGCTTCATCTTTCGCGTCACATCACCGCCGTAGAGGCCGGCGGTAACGTCTTTGCGCTGGGCGGAAATGGTTTCGCGGGCGATGATTTTGCCGCCAATGGCCGCTTGGATTGCCACTTCAAACTGGTGGCGCGGAATTAAGGTTTTTAAATTTTTTACCAGCTCTTTGCCCTCTTCCTGCGCCACAGAGCGGTGCATTATAGCGGCCAGCGCGGGCACCGGTTCGCCTGCCACTAAAATATCTACTTTAACCAAATCCCCCACCCGCTCTTCCAAAAAATCATAATTTAAAGAAGCGTAGCCGGAAGACACGGATTTTAGCTTATCGTAAAAATCCAAAATAATGTTGGCCAAAGGCATTTCAAAAGACATATCCACCCTGTCTTTGCCGATGTATTTTATGTCGCTACTTATTCCTCTTCTTTGCGTGGCAATTTCCATAATCGGGCCAATGTAAGAGGCAGGCGTTAAAATGTTAACCGTCATCCACGGCTCGTAGATTTCTTTAATTACCGCAGGGTCAGGAAACTGGGAAGGATTTCTCACGTTTAAAATTTTCCCGCTGCTCATTTTAACTTTATAGCCAACGCTTGGCGCGGTTAAAACCAAATCCAGATCGTATTCGCGTGTTAAGCGCTCCCTAACAATATCCATATGCAAAAGGCCTAAAAAGCCGCACCGAAAACCAAAACCAATAGAAGGAATGTTCTCGGGTTCAAACTCCAAAGAAGCGTCGGAAAGCTTGAGTTTGTTTATCGCATCTCGCAATAACGGATAATCATCGCCGCTGGTCGGGAAAATGGTGGCATAGACCATTGGCTTAATTTGCTTGTAGCCGTGCAGGGGCTTTACCGCCTGCCTGCCTTCAAATAGGGTGACGGTGTCGCCTACTCTGGCTTTACTTACATCGCGCAGGCCCGTTACGATGTAGCCTACTTCGCCGGTATTAAGTTCGTTGCATTTTTGCATTTTTGGCCTAAAATAACCAATTTCCAGGCTTTCTGCCTCTATTTCACTTCCCAGCATATAAATCTTCTCTCTGGGCAAAATTTGGCCGTCAAATAGCCTTATAAAGGCCACTACGCCTCTGTGGGCGTCGTAGATTGAGTCAAAAATCAAGGCTCTTACCGGTTTTGAGTTGCTGCCTGTGGGCGGGGGCGTTCTCTGGATTACAGCCTTTAAAATGTCTTCCACTCCTTTGCCGGTCCTGGCCGAAGCGTAAAGGATTTCTTCGTCTTTAAAACCAAACGCGTTTTTCATTTCTTCCGCTGTCTCTGCCAAATCAGCGTTCGGCAAGTCAATTTTATTGATGACCGGAATAATTGTTAGGTTGTGTTCTAAAGCCAGATACACATTGGCCAAAGTTTGCGCTTCAATTCCCTGCGTGGCATCCACAACTAAAATGGCGGCTTCGCAGCAAGCCAAGGAGCGCGAGACTTCGTAGGAAAAGTCCACGTGTCCGGGAGTATCTATCAAATTTAGTACATAATGCTTAATGCCTAATTCATAGTCCATTCTTACTGGTTGAAGCTTAATGGTAATTCCTCTTTCTCTTTCCAAATCCATTTGGTCTAAAAGTTGCTCCTTCATTTCTCTTGCTTCCACAGTCTTGGTAATTTCCAAAAACCTGTCGGCAAGAGTGCTCTTGCCGTGATCAATATGGGCGATTATACAAAAATTACGGATATCACTTTGAAACATAAATTTTCAGTTTAGCGATAATTGAGTTTGCCTGCGAAAGCCCAAAATAAGAGGACATCATTAGGTATACCACGCACGCGCAAAGAACCGCAATCCCCGACTGGATAAGCAGGCCCGGCCCGGTGTGGGTATTAATGAACGGTTCTATCGCGTAAAGCAAACTATAACCTACCGCTCCCATTACAATGCTGGCACCTGTGATTTTAAGCAAAGATTTAAACAATTTATCGTCAAACAATGCCAGATTTTGCTTTTTGGGCTCTTCCATACTTTTTGCCAGCTTCATGCGGATTAGGAAGAACAGGATAATCGCGTTAAGCACGCTGGCAATGGAAAAAGCTGCGGCAACACCGGTAATGCCGTAGATTTTACCAAAAATAAAAGCCAGAGCGGCGTTTAAAGCCATTGTTAAAATGTTGACTGTGACCGGGATAACCGTATTCTGCCTGGAATAAAAAGCTCTGGCCAAAAGCGGGGTAAGGCTTTGCGAAAAAAGTGAAAAGCTAAAAATACCCAAAGTGTTAAAAGTCAAAATAGTATCCTGCCAGCCGAAGTTGCCGCTGCCAAAAGCCAAACGAACAATATGCGCCCTGAAAATTAACATCAATATGGAAATTGGAATCATAAAAAACAAAATCTGGACCATACTGTCGCCTAAAGTTTTTAAAAACGCGGGTTCGTCTTTTTTTGCGTAATATTCCGACATCACCGGAAACGCGGCAATTGCAATGGAAATGGCAAATACCCCTAAAGGCACTGTTTGCAAATTATTCGCCAGGTTATAGACGGTGATGGAACCGGAAGCCAAAATGGAGCCTACAATAGAGCCGATAATTAAACTAATCTGGGAGTTGTCCAGGCCGAAAATCCTCGGTATGAAAAGTTTGCCGATTTTTCTTAAAGCCTTATCTTTTAAATCAAATGTCGGCATCCAGCGGTAGCCGTTTCTCATCGCTTCCGGAATTTGCACCAACAAATGCAAAAACGCGCCGATAATCACTCCATAACCAAGGCCAATCAAGCCATATCGCGGATACAAGTATAAAAGCCCGAAAATTATTCCCAAATTGTAAAGGATGGGCGCAAGGCCGACAATCAGGAATTTTTTATGGGCGTTAAGTATGCTGGTAAAAACGTTGGAGAGCGTGAAGATTACAGGCGAAAGCAAAAACAAGCGGGTAAGTTTTATTGTACTTTCTAATTTTTCTCCGCTAAAGCCGGGAACTAAAGCTTTGGTTAAAGGTTCCACCAGTAAAATTAAAATCAGGCTCACAGCGCCCATTATGAGGAGAGAAAAGTTTAAAATCGTATTTGCATTCTTATATGCACGGTTTTTATCGGTTAGAAGCAATTCTGTGAACACAGGTATAAAAGCCACGGAAAGCGTGCCCAAAATAAGCAGGTTAAACACAAAATCAGGGATCCTAAAAGCCGCGTAATAAATGTCCAAAGTATCGCCTGCCCCAAAAGCGCCCGCGAACATCCTGTCGCGCACCAGCCCGATGATTCTGGAAAACAGCGCAAAAAAGCCCACAATGATTGCGGCTTTGGAAAGGCTGAATTTTGCTTCCAGTTGTGCCAGTTTTTGAATCATTTATTTTTGAGACGCCAAGCGGGACGGATTTATTCTGACCGCGACCTGCCCGCCAATGCCTTTTTTAGAACGTTTTAACTGAATTTGATAATTATCTTAATCTTTATACAGTCATCAAAATATTGGTATCAGGCTTAGGCAGGCGGGGCAGCTTTATGGGAAAGAGAGGGTCGCCGTAAGGCGACGTTTGGAAGGGAAAACCGGGTTCCCGCCGAGGTGATAACCGAGGTGGGTGGTCAAAATCCTATAGAGTTTTCCCTTTAAGTTAAACTATCTTAAACTAAATACCCCGCCCAGTAAATAGTCTTTATCTAGGAAAATTCCTGTTTTAAAGGAGCTTGTTTCAATTTCGGCGTTAGTAAGATTATGCCAATCCAGTTTCCTGCCGCTGAAATTCATTTCCCAATTAAGACTGTCATCCTGCGAACCCAGCTGTTTTTGGATTAGCAATGAATAACGGTCGATGTCTTTTAATTTAAACGGCAGTTTGTAAGTCAGTCTTACGGTTTTATCCTCTCCGCCCTTCAGTTTAATCCAGTTTCCGAAATAGGTTTTGCCGGATTCTATGCCGATTACCGTACCGGTAACCACGTCTTTAATCGAAGCTTTTTCCAAAGCGTAAATGTCTTTATCGGTTTTATATTCCTGGTTTTTGAGGTGATCCAGATTTAAATAATCAAATCCGACATTTTCCAGAAGCTGCGAGCCTTCAGGCACGTAAATCCTTAGGAAACTTATATTTTCCGTGTTCGGTAAGTCCGGCCATTTATTGAGCCGGGAGATAACGAGTTCATTTATAATCTCGCCGTTTTCTTCTATCGTGGTTTTTAAGCTAATTTTTTGTTTTATTAAAGAGTCGGTTTTGGTGCCGCCTAAATTAGAGCTTATAACCATTAAATAATCCCTGTCGTTTTCTTCAATTTTGCCGGACCAGTTAAAGCTTTCTAAGGTTTCCTGGACGTTTTGGTCTCTTGAGTAAATTGCGACTTGTTTTGAGGTAAAGTTTTTTTGCAGGGCTTCTAACACCAACGGCCAGTCTTCGGTTCTAAGCTCATTTAATTTTTGCAGTAGAAGCGGCACTAAATCGGCAAGGATTTGTTTGGGTTTGTTTTCAAGGGTAGGATAAAGCACGGAAGAGAATATTTGGGTAGTTTCCACAAAGTTTTCGTCCGTCAAAGTCACCCCGTAAGCAGGCATCTCCATTGGGCCTGTAATTTTAAGCAAGTCAATTATTAAATTAGGCGTCATGGCAATTATCGTATCCGGAGTTTCTCTGCCTTCTTTTTCATAGAAGGAAATTATTTTTTTAGCTGAGTCTTCAAAGTCCGCGAACCAGTTGCTGTCTCTTAGAAACCAGCGGTCATTGATATTTAAAATTGGCACAGGCGGGCTGATGTTTTCTTTTAGCTGGCCGTCTAAGTCGTATACGCTGCTAACTTCAATTTCTTCAATTTTACCGTAGTTTGACTTGAGGCTCCCGAAAGTTCCTATGAATCCTCCCGAGGGCCTGAGTTCGTTATTGTTTTGAAATAGAATCAGAATTTGTTTTTGCCCGGCTATTAAGTCCAAAGCCAATGTGCTGAGTTGCTTTAAACCACTGGAAGACTTTTCTAAGATTTGCAGGTTTTCCTTGAGCTTCAGAAAATCCTCTCGGTATTCTTCGGGTACGCTTTTTAGGTTTATTTTTTGAATTTCAAAACTGGCCGAAACCAGACGGCTTTCTATACTGTTTAGGGAATCTTTAATCAAATAAAACAGTTCTTTGGGTTGTTTTCTGCTGGAAATTCCTGAAGCGTTTAGTTCAATACTTGAAAAGTTCCTGTAAAAAATTACCAGTTCATTTCCCGCCTCGGAAAGGCTTGTGGCCGCTTTTAGAAGCCTTTGAGCATCCTTTTTTTGGGGCAGTATTTCAGAAAGCTTGTTTACTAGTTCATTGGTGGTTTTTAGCTGGCTTTGGCTTTCTGAAAAACTTTTATATGCAAGAAAAAATTTATTTTGAGCCGACTCAAAATCCTGCATTTGTAGAGCCTCCTGAGCTTCCATTAACTGTTTGCCTCCAAGCTCAGTGCTTTGGATAATTTTTTGCTTTATTTCAAGAGCCGTGGCTAAAAGTCCAAAAGACTTAAATCCTGCAAATGTAACTGCTGAAAGTATTAGGAACAAAGCTAGGGTTTTTGCAAAGTCCGGCCTTAAAATAATTTTGAACCTTTCTGAAAATGAATGTCTGGTTTTTTGAAATTCGTTATTTGCTTCCACTATAAAACGGTCGGCGGTTCTTAAAATAGAATTTCCAAACAGAAAACAGAAGCTGTAAAGCGCTTTAAAAATACCGATTACAAACAGACCGGCAAAATAAAAGATTGAAAACCAAGCATTTTCTTTAGACTTAAACCTGACCGAAGAAGTCTTTAAAAAATGCAGGTTATGAAAGTAGATTTTGAAGTGTTTTTTTCTCTTCATGTTATCTGGCCTGTTTTGAAACATTAAGTAAAATTCCCATAGCCGCTAAAGTCATCAAAAGCGCGCTGCTACCGTAGCTAAAAAAGGGCAATGGTATACCGGTCAAAGGCAGAAGATTTACCATGGCGCTAATGTTGGTTACAGCCTGGACGGCTATCCAGGAAGTTATTCCAAAAGCCAGTAATTTTCCAAAAATATCCGGGGCCTGCTTGGCTATTTTATAGCCGGTTATGGCAAATAAGACAAACAAAATTAATATAATCAATACCCGCAAAAAACCCAGTTCTTCGGCCATCACCGCAAATATGGAATCGCCCATTACTTCAGGCAGATAATTGTGTTTTTGGCGCGAAAGTCCGTAGCCGTATCCCCACAAACCCCCAGCCCCGACCGCCAAGAGCGCCTGGTTAATTTGATAGCTGATTCCCTGCGGGTCAATGTTCGGGTTTAAAAAGGAAGCAATCCTTCTTACCCGGTAAGGTTCAAATTTTATAAAAGCGTAAATTGCAAAAAACCCGGTAACCGCCAGCCAGAAAAAATGTTTCAGGTTTATTCCTCCAGCGAAAAGCATTAAGGCGGCAACGCCTAACAGTACCGCCATAGTCCCGAAGTCCGGTTGAATTAAAATCAAAAAAGAAAACAGGCCCACTATAATCAAAGAAGGTAGTATTCCGAACCAAAAGTCATTCAGGTTTTTTCGCTTTTTTTCCGCCCAGGAAGCAAGATAAATAATAATTACAAGTTTTGCCAGCTCCGCAGGCTGGAAGCTGGCAAAACCTAAATCTATCCATCTGGATGCCCCGCCGAAAGAATAGCCTATGCCAGGAATCTTAACCAAAAGCAGAAGGAACAAGCTTACAAGAATCATCAAAGGCAGATATTTTTGCCAAACATGGTAATCAATTTTAAACAAAACGTACATTATAATTAAACCCGGCAAAGCTCCGTAAGCCAGTTGGTGAAAAATATAATACGTGGCTTTTCCGAAGCGTTCATAGGAATCCACCGTTGAAGCCGAATATAAAGCTACCAGGCCAAATCCTAAAAGTGCGAGAATAATAAAAAATAAGCGTGTGTCAATTTTAGTTTTTTTTACCATTTTTGTATTTCAAGCTTAAATTGGTCTCCCCTGTCTTGGTAGTTTTTGAACATACCAAAAGATGCGCAGGCGGGTGAAAGCAGGACTATACTGCCTAGTTTTGCGAGAACTTTAATCTGGCCGAAAACTTCCCTCATGTTTTTTGCCTCTGTTAAAATTTTACCACGAAAATTACCGGTTTTTTCCAGCGACGCTAGAATTTTTGGCGCTTCCTGTCCTATCAGTATCAGCCCTTTGATGTTGGGTTTTTTTGTGAGTTCGGAACACAAAGTATTGAAATCGGAATTTTTGGAAGACCCGCCTAAAATAAGGATTAAGTTTTCAGCAAAGGAATTTATTGCCGCAATTGTAGTTTCAGGCGTCGTGGAAATAGAGTCATCGTAAAATTTTATGCCGTTTTTTTCTCCAGCAAACTCTAAGCGGTGCGGCAGGTTTTTGAAATTTTTGATTGCACTGATGACGGAATTTTGATCGGCCCCGGCTAGAACCGCGGCCGCACTGGCCGCGCAGACATTTTCCAAATTGTGTCTGCCTAATAATTGGATATTAGAAATTGGGTATTGAAAATTTTTACCTAAGATATCTTTTATTGCTATCAAATTATCTTGCGTAAAACATCCGGACGTTAATTTTTGCTTAGTGCTAAAATAAACCTTTTTGCCTTGGCCTCTTTCCCCAATTTTTTTTGCAAAGAAATCATCCGCGTTCACCACCGCATAATCTTCCGGGGTTTGATGTTTTGTGATATTTGTTTTGGCCTCAAAATATTCACGAGCGTCTTTATGGTAATCCAAATGCTCCAAAAAAGTTTTTAAAACCACCGCGATATGCGGACTTCTTTCTAAATCCTGTAGTTGAAAGCTGGAAAGTTCGTAAACTACCCAATCGTTCTTTGTCAAATCATCCAAAAATTCAGATGGCTGCTGTTTGCCTATGTTGCCGGTAAGATAGATATTTGGATACTGGATACTGGATACTGGATACTGCTTCTTTAATATTTGAAATATTAAAGAAGCAGTAGTTCCTTTGCCTTTAGTTCCTGTAACGCCGATAATTTTGCCCGGGCAATTTTCAAAAAACCATTTTGTCTGAGAAGTTACTTTTAAGCCTTTTTTGATGTTGGTCCGAATGTCAGCATTTAAAATTTTTATTCCCGGGCTTCTAAAGGCAATATCAAAACCGCCTAATTCTTTAAAGCAGTCTGGCCCAAAAATAAAGTTTAATTTTAAAGACTTAATGTATTTCTGTTGTTTTTTGTCCCATTGATCCCAGGGTTTTTGATCAAACAGCACGGGGCTTATCCCGTGCTTTATGAGATACTGAGCTACTGCCCTGCCTTCCAGCCCAAACCCTAAAACTGCTACAAGCTTATTTTGCAGATCTTGTATTTTCATATTTTAGGTTTTTCTTAAAACATAACCAGGCAAAGCTTCAGTAAATTTTCCATCCGAAAAAACCAGTTTTCCGTTCGTAAAAACATTGGTAAAGCCGCGGCTAAACTGGTAGGGGTTATTATAGGTTGCCAGATCCCTTAACTCGTTTCGGTCAATTATTAAAATATCCGCGAAGTATCCTATTTTCAACCTGCCGCGGTCTTTTAGTCCGATTTTCTCCGCCGGGCCTGAGGTAAGTTTTTTTACCGCTTTTTCAATTTCCATTCCGTTATTTGTGGCAATGTTTAAAAATTTTGGAGTTGTACCGAAGCATCTCGGGTGCACAAGTTTTCCCGGTTGTTTGTCGCTAAAGCCGGCTCCATCGGTAGCTATAAAGGAAAGCGGATGCAGAGCCAGTTTCTCCACCTGCTTTTGGTCTAAATTCTTTTCAAATACCAGAACCTCACTGCCTCCGTTTTCTATTAAATGCAACAGAGCCTCTTCCGAAGCAACTTCCAAATTTTTGGCGATTTGTCCTAAAGTTTTACCCACAAAATTTAGCCTGTTGGCTGTAGAGGCTATAACCAAATCTACAAATTTTATGCCTGTACTATTTAAGTACATCAGAATTTTATTTTTTTGCACAGAATCGGACAACTGCTTAAGCATTAATTTGCGTCCGCCTTCTATTGCCCATTTTGGCAAATAAGAATATAAAGGCTGCCAGATTGTATCGTAAGGATATACGTCAAAGTGGACGTTTACGCCTTTATGGTAGGAATTGTCCAGATGATCAACGACCTGCTCAAACTTGTCCCAGTTGGCTTTGTTTCTTAACTTTAGGTGAGATATCTTTAAATTAACCTCGGTATTTTTTGCAATGTCCAGGGCTTCGTCAACGGCCTCAATCACTTCCTGGCCTTCGCTTCTTAAATGAATGGAGAACAAGGCCTGTTTTTCTTTGACGATTTTTGCAAGTTCATAAAGCTCCAGTTCGGAAATGATGATTTCGTGGGAGTAGGACAGTCCGCTGCTAAGCCCAAAAGCGCCTGCTTCCATGCTTTCGCGCAAAATTCTTTTCAGCGCCTCCAGTTCTTCTTTTTCCAGACTTCGGATTTGGTCGCCTACCACGCCTCTTCTTAACGTTGAATAGCCAACTAAGCTTGCAATGTTGCATGCGAACCTTTTTTTTGAAAGCTCGTTTATGTATTCACTAAAGGACTGCCAATTGATGTTAGTTCCGCCTAAATCGTGCCATTTTTGAATAGAAAGCAAAGCTTCTTTGGAAAGCAAGGGGGCCAGGCTGGCTCCGCAGTTGCCTATTAAAATCGTGGTGTAGCCCTGCGTGATCAGGCTGTGGAGGCCGGGATTGTCAAAAATCTGCCAATAGCTGTCGCTGTGGTTTTGGATGTCTATAAAGCCGGGAGTAACAAGTTTGCCTTCTGCATCTATTGTGTTTCGCGCTTTGACATTAATTTTTTCGTCAATGTTGACGATTTTGTCCGCTTCTACGGAAATATCCAGAATTTTCGGCGGTTTACCGCTGCCGTCCACGACAAGGCCATTTTTGATAAGTAGACTATACATATTTTTAGCCGATAAAATAAATGATTACCCCGAAAATGCTCATGACGGCCGCGATTATCCAAAATCTCATAGTGACTTTGGTTTCGGGCCAGCCCAAGACTTCAAAATGGTGGTGCACCGGAGAGGAAAGCAATAACTTTTTTTTGAAAGCCTTTCTCCAAAAAATTTGTAAGAGCAGGCTGCCTGCTTCAGCCATAAAAACAAAACCGATTAGCGCCAGCAAAAAAACAGAATTTGTTAAAAAAGCCACAATCGCAAGGAGCACTCCAAGTCCCATTGAACCGGTGTCGCCCATAAAGAATCTCGCCGGGTATACGTTAAACCACAAAAAAGCAAGAAGCGCGCCGCAAATAACCCCGATAAAGCTTGCCAAATCATATTTGCCTTGAGTAAAAGCTATAATGCCGTAGGAAAAAAAAGCAATTAGCAGAGTGCCTCCGGCGAGGCCGTCAAGTCCATCCGTTTCGTTTACGGCAAAGCTTGTGGAGACAACGGCCAGAATAAAAAATGGAATGTACCAGAAACCTAAATCAATATTGCCCGCAAAAGGCAAGTAGACCTGGCTAAACTCAAGTTTGGAAAAGAACCACCATGCTCCTATTACAGCGACCAGGGCGTAGAGAATCAGTTTAAACCTGAACCTTAAGCCCCTGCCATTATGCCCTCTTTTTTTTATATCGAGCCAGTCGTCCAAAAGCCCCACAAGCGAAGCTCCTATTAAAGCTCCCAGCGGCAGGAGGGTTTCTTTTCTGGTTAAAAAGTTAAATTTTTCCAAGCTTTCAATTTGCAGAAGCTCGCCTAAAAGCCAAAATAAGAGTATTAAAACCAAAAGCGTTCCCCAGACTAAAACTCCTCCCATGGTTGGCGTTCCCTCTTTGGCCCTGTGAAGTTTGGAAAAATTCGGGGTTTTTAAGTCTTGCCTGATTTGCTTGCCAAGTTTGTTTTTGTAAAGAAAATTAGTAAAAATCGGGGTTAACCCAAGAGCCAAAATAAAGCCCAAAGATGTCAGCAGGAAAATTTTTGTGAGCTGTGAGTATTCCATAAATCTGATTTATTTTAACATAAAAAGGCTTTAGTGACAAAAGTTGTTGACAAGTTTTGGCTTTTTAAGATATTATAAAAACCGTTGATTATTAAAATCAAAAAAGTATTATGAGCGAAGTTACTTTAGAAGAGCTAAATTTTGAAAAGGAAGTCCTGCAAGCTAAAGGTTTGGTGATGGTTGATTTTGGGGCTGAATGGTGCGGTCCTTGCAAAGTTTTGGGCCCTATAGTAGAGGAGATAGCTAAAGAATACGAGGGTAAGTTAAAAGTCGGCGAAGTGAACGTAGATGAAAACAACGGGCTTGCCGGCAGATACGGCATAATGAGCATTCCAACTTTGAAATTCTTTAAAGACGGCAAAATTGTCGGAGAACTTATCGGCGCCGCTCCTAAAAATATGATAGAAGAGCAGATAAAAAAATATCTATAAAATTTTAAGCAATTACGGAATAAAAAATATTTGTAATTTAAATTAGAAACAAAACCCCCGTCGTACGTTGGGCGGGGATTTTGTTTTATAAAGTGAATTTACTGAGTTTTCCATAGGTCTGGGTTGGGTTCATATGGGTGAGGATACAAATTTTTGATGGAATACTTTTCTATCTTGGGAAAGGTCCACTCATTTTTGCCCTGTATATATTGAAGTAAAATAACAGTCGTGTTTGCTGTACCGAACTGCCAAATTAAATGTCTGCATGTTCCACAGGGGGGCGTACTTCTTTTCTGTATTTTAGGAACCGGATCTGCAACAACAATACTTTTTATTCTGGCTTTATAACCTTCCCCCATGATCATATTTGCTATTGCATGGCGTTCCCCACAAATAGTAGCTTGAGCTATGTCTGGTTCAAAACAAGCGCCATCGTAAATTTCCCCTGTATCAGATAGCACAAAAGAATATAAAGTATCGATTCCATCTTTTTTAAGACGCATTTTATTATGTTTAACTACTGCCTGTTTTGAGTAGTTCAATAACTTTTTTTCACTTGATGTTAGCCTAATTCTCATGACCTACAGTGTTAATTAATCTTATGCGTTTCGCCTGGGTTTAAGGTAATTTTTTTTTGTTGTTGTGGCTTGGGAGGCTGTGAGGCCTCAGACATTTGTGATGCACTGCCATCTTCTGGTTTTAGTTGATACTTATCCTTTATCTCTAAAACAGGATTTTTTTCCGCTTGGATGTTGGCAACGGTTTGCCAGATGGGATTTTCGTGTTTTTGTTGTTGCTCGGGACTCTTCTTTTTCTTTTTTTTCCTTTTCCTTCTTTGCTGTGCTTGGCCCCCCTGCTGGTTTTGTTGATAATGATATTGCTGTTGTTTTTGTTCCTGATTTTGCCGCTCGCCATCAACCCTTTGTTTTTCTTCCTGTTTTGGCTGTAGTTTTTCTTCCCTCTTTTGGAATTCTACTTTTGGCTCCTCATTGAAAGCTTCTTCGTTTTTCTGGTTTTCTTCCCTGTCTTCCCCTATCATCAATGCCGTCTCCTGATGATATTCCGAGCCCATCCATCTGGAAATTTTTTCTTCCACTTTGACAACTGGATTAGTATACCTTTCTCTGGAAACATTAATGACTTTTTCGGCGTTGCCGGTATAAAAGTCCGGACTTGGGGCTAAGGTGGTGGCTGAAAACGGTTCGCTGGCCACGCCGTTTATCATTAATTTAAGCAGTATTTGGAATTTAGGAAGGTTTACCATATCAACTTCCTCGAATTGCGGTTCAAATTCTTTGACAAGGACTTTGGCGTCTTCAGCTCCAATTCTAAATATTATCAGCGTGCCAACATTTCCTAAAATTGCATCTTTTACTTTGGTATTTCTCGTATCGCCCTGTCCGTATATGAGTTGCCCAATATATTGATGTCCAACTATTAGATTAAGGCGGTATTTTCTGGCTTCACTCAAAATTGTGGCAAAGCTGTCGGTGGCGAAATTTTGGAATTCATCAACGTACAAATAAAAATCTTTTCTTTGTCCTTCCGACATATCAACGCGTGATAAAGCCGCCAGTTGCAGTTTAGTAACAATCATGGCTCCCAAAAGCGAGGAGTTGTCTTCTCCGACCTTGCCTTTGGACAAATCCATTATCAAAATTTTGCGGTTGTCCATAATTTCTCTTAAGTCAAGTGTGCTTTTGGGCTGGCCGACTATATTTCTAATGATTCCAGAAGAAAGGAACTGCCCAACTTTATTTTGGATGGGGGCTATGGCTTCGGTTCTATATTTTTCATTGTAGTTGGCATATTCGTCTGTCCAGAAAGCTCTGACCATCGGGTCTTTAATATTGTCAACTATTCTTTTGCGGTATTTTTTGTCCACGTACATTCTGGTGATACCAAGCAGAGTATTTCCCGGGCTGTCCAAAAGCGCCAAAATTGTATTGTTTAAAATATATTCCATCCTGGCAGACCAGAGGTTGGCCCAGATTTTAGTAAATACCCCCATCAGCCCGCTGGCTACCAAGTGTTTGTATTTAGGGTCCACTGCTTCTAAAATGTTAAACGCAACCGGGTATTCCAAGTCGGCCGGGTTGAAGTAGACTACGTCATTTACCCTTTCGCTTGGAATAGAATTGAGTATTCTTAGTACAGAGTCGCCGTGCGGGTCTAAAAAGGCAATGCCATGGCCGTTTCTTATATCCTGGATCGCCATATTTTCCATCATGGTGGTTTTACCCATGCCAGTTTTACCTATAAGGTATATGTGCCTGCGCCTGTCGTCGGTTTTAATGCCAAAAGGCACATCCTTGTTCCGGAAGTTGGTTTTTGCAAATACCGTTATCAAATTTTCGTGAGCTTCGTTTTGCATCTAAGAATATTTTTAGTTAAAAACCCGCGATTGGCAAATCAACCGGAGGCTGGACTTTTTTACTCACGGTTTTTTCTATGGAAGCCGAAACCGGACGGGTACTGATTGGAAAATGAAATAAGGTAGACAGTTCTTCCACGTTTAAAACAAACATGGGCAGGCCAATATAGATGTCCCTGCGTTTATAGCCTTTGAACATGTGCCTTTTCTTTTTTTTGAGAATCCAGTCCAAAATCGGACGTTCCAAAGTTGGGGAAATTAGATATTCAACGGAGGTCCAGGTTTTTTTAACATCGGGCTTGATTTTATTTGTCATTTCAGAACCCAAAGGCCTGTAAGAGCCAGTAAACATACTTCTTTTTGTCGGGTCAAATTTGTCTTTTGGCGCAATGTATAAAAATCTGATTTTACTCTTGTATCCTTGTTTGCCGATTTTTCGTTCTATTAGCGTAACTCTTTCTTTTTGGAAGTCGGTCATGCTCATCCAGTTGCTTTTTTGGGTCCTTTCAGGTTGAGCAGCATGGTTTCCGGAAGGCAAGAAGGTTTTCTTGTAGCTGAAATTAGCAAGCCAGCTAAAAGGCTTAAGTATAAATTCTATAAAGCTTGGCTCATGAGGCACTTCTTCGCCTGTAAGTTCTTTAACTTTAAGATCGCCTTTGGGTTTCCATTCTTCGTCGGCTAAAGGCTGGATTAGTATTTGGACTCCAAAAAATTCATGAGGTTCAATTTTGCCCAGAGATTCAAACAGAGGCGCAAGCGGGTCTATGACTCTTTCTTCCGCTGCCGGGTGTTCAAAATCTTTATAGGTTCGTATGGGAATTGAGGCGTCTTCGTTAAGCTTCCATTCCGTGCCCCAAATTTCAATTTCACGCTCTTCGTCAGGGTTATATTTAATGTTCTTCATATAGTCTTCTATCTCGGTAATTTCCGCGTCAGGATACTGGGAATAAAACGCTGATTCCACCACGTGCTTCATGTGTTTTGGAGCCCTTATGACAAATGATACTTTTCCGCCCATACTGATAATTTCCAGACTATACCAAAGCTGTATGTGCCCTTCTACATATTTTTGGGCTGGAGTTTTGCCAACGTGCAGAGCGTGCAACTGGGAAAAAATCGATTCAACTGCCAAAGTGCTTACAAGGTTGTCTTTCGGCACTCTTATTGTAAAATAAATCCATTCCGTGCTTTCCACGTATTGTTTCGTAGTTTCTATTCGGTACAGCCTCCATAGCATGTAAATCGCTCCCATTACAAACAAAACCCACCCATACAATTTGAAAACGAAGAGGAAGGCAATCTGAAATATTTGTCCAAAATTTGGCGCGATACTGGAAAGAAATTCCATTCTTATTTTTTGTTTTTTTGATTATGTGATTATTCCAAATTTTTACCCAAGTTCTTTGTCCTCAGCCAAAGTATAAAGGTTCTTCTCTACTTTTTTGAAGAGTTTCTTATTGGAAAGCCCAACCACAATGGTATTCTTTTTGACCATTCTTTTTTTAAGTACTTCTTCTATAATTTGGTCTCTCTGCAAGGGCTGCCTGGCTTGTTTAAGCACTTCAGTGATAACTTCGGAAACCACTCCCGGTTTATAACCCCACTCTGAAAGCGCATAAATTCCACGGCCAATCAAAATAAAGCGTTTATCTTTAATCAATTCGTTATGAACAGTTTCCTTATAGGCAATCTTTTTGTCAAATTTGGCTTTGTTGATAATTTCAGTAATTGTGGCATAGTGTTCCGGTTTACCATGATATTTCATTACCAAATAAGCTTTATCTCCAACATCTTTGGGCGTGACTTCCTTCCAGTTCTTAATTCCCCAATGGCCAAACACATTTTTTTCTATTTCTAAGGCCAGTCCCAAAAAATTCAAAATGGCTTTGTCAGTCAGTTCGTTTTGATTCTGCCTGTAGAATTCCGTCTTTTTGAATTCTTCCAAGAACTTGTCGGTCGGCAAAGGCTTGCCTGTCTGAGTAATGATCCGTTGACTTTCCCCAGTAAATTCACGAAGCAACTGTTCGTTAAAAAGCACGGAAACCCAGCTTTTCTTATAATTATCATGCACAAAAATTTCTAATTCCTCAATTAGGTGCAAAAGAAATACGATTGAATTTTTTTCCTTAGGATCGGTAATGTTTAAGTAAAAAAGCAAATTTTCTTCAGCAATGACCCGTCCGTGGTCGGCAATTATATTAAGCAGAAATTCTTTAGTATCAGAAAATTTTTGATGATTATGTCCGTGCTTTTTTAGATTTTTAATTAAATCTTTCTCTATCTGCCTTACTCGTTCGCGTGTTAAATTTTGCTGCTGCCCTATGGAAGCAAGAGTTTTTTGTTCCCGGCCTTCAAGACCATATCTATGAAGCAGGATTTCTTTATCCCGTTCCTTAAGCGTTGAAATAATCTCCCTGACGATTTCACTAGGGTTGAATTTTTGCAATGACTCACTTTGTTTGTTAGTAATAATTGTGTCAAGAATTCCCATATTGTTTTTTATAATTTCTTATAGTATATCATAAACTCTATACCTTGTCAAATATATATTTAAATATAAAAAACTTTTATCATTAAGATAAAAGTTTTTCAAAATTGTGCTTGTTTAAGCAAATTTTAGGCTTTTCTCGTACGAATTTTATGCCAAAGTATCAAAATAGGACTTGCTACAAAGATTGAAGAATATGTTCCAATTAAAATTCCAACAACTAAAGTAAGTACAAAATATTTGATAGTTTCTCCCCCAAACAGGAACAAGGCTAGTAATACGAACAAAACTGTAAGGCTGGTATTGAGTGACCTTACAACAGTTTGTGCAATACTTTGGTTAACTATAAAATCAATACTTTGTCCCGCCAGCCTTTTTAAATTCTCCCTTATTCGATCAAACACAACAATGGTGTCGTGAACGCTGAAACCCAGAACAGTCAGCATGGCGGTAACAAACATGCTGTCAATTTCTATGCCTTTGAATTTTCCAAGCAGCGCGAATACTCCTATGACAAAAAGCAAATCATGGAATAAAGCTATAATGGCCGCAATGCCAAAACGCCAGGAAGTAATCGGCTTGGCGACTTTTCTGAACGCATAAGCCAGATAAAAAACAATACCTAAAGAAACTAAAATTAATTGGTAAAGTGCTTTGCTTTTAAGTTCGCTACCTATAACAGGGCCGATTGAATCAAATCTTTTTTCTTCGAAATTCCCAATTTTATCCCTAAGCTCATTGAGCATGGCGCCATGTTGCTCGCTTTCCAAATTTTCTGTTTTTATTATAAGTCCGTTTCCTTCGGTGCTCTGAAGCTGAAAATTAGCTATATTCTGGGCCGAGAAAGTAGTTTTTATTTGCTCTAAGTCGTAAGGTTTTTCAAAACCTAATTCGGTTATGGTGCCGCCTTTAAAATCGATCCCCAGTTTAAGTCCAAAAATAAGTAGCGAGCCGATTCCAAAAACAATTATTACAGCCGAGAGAATCAGCCAGAACTTTTGATATTTCAGCAGATTAAACATATTTGCTCTCCTCATTTCTTAAAACTTTTTTGACTGAAAGCATCCAAGGATGAGAAAGCATTCGATTTTTTACGGCAAGTTTTAGGAAAGTCCGGGTAACCGTAATCGCTGTAAACATAGAAATTAAAATACCAATCCCTAAAGTAACGGCAAAGCCTTTAATGGAAGGGGTGCCGAACGCGTATAAAATAACCGTGGTTATAAGGCTGGAAACATTTGAATCGCGAATGGAAAGCCATGCCCTTTCAAAACCGTCGTCAACTGCCTTTTCAAGGTTTTTGCCCGCTCTGATTTCTTCCTTTAATCTTTCAAAAATCAAAATATTGGCGTCAACTGCCATACCTATTGAAAGTATGAAACCCGCAATGCCGGCAAGAGTTAAGGTTACCGGCGAGAGCCCATGAAGAAATGTAAGGATTATGTAAGAAAGAAAGCCTAAAACGCCAAACCAGGCGTTTGCCGTTAGCCCCAAAAAGAAAAACAGCCCAACCAGTACCACGGCCGTAAACGAAATACCGATTTTGAAAACAGCAAAAGCAACAAGTGTATAAATTATAAGGGCAGTTACCGCCAAAAGGCCTGGCATTCGGTAATAGGCAATCATAAACAGCGCAATTATCAAAAGTCCGATAAGTCCGGCCATTACGGATTTTTGCACTGATTCTTTGCCTAAGGTGGCGCCGACGTTCTGCTGCGAAATAAGTTTTATGGGCACAGGCAAAGCCCCGCTATTCAAACGGGTGGCAAGTTCTTTGGCTTCCTGGGTGGTAAAGTTGCCCTCAATCACGGCCGTACCGCCGGTAATGGCTGCCTGTACTGTAGGCGCGCTTAAAAGCTGGCCGTCCAAAAAGATAGCTATCGGCTTGCCTAAATTTTCCGAAGTAATTTTAGCGAATAAATCTTTACCTTCGTCATTAAAATCCAGCCTGACAACGACTTGGTTTGTTATTCCGGTGCCGCTTTGAAAATCAACGCTTGCCCTTTTAAGCTGTTTTCCGGAGAGTCCCGTGGGCACCCACTGCGAAGAGGGATCAATCACTATGTCGCCTGATTCATCCGGTGTCGCGGTCAAAGCTTCCTCCGATTGGGTCCTAAAATCCAAAAAAGGGGTTTCCCCTATTTGCCTAATTGCTTCATTGACGTCTTTTATTCCTGGAAGTTCAACAATAATCCTGTTGTCTCCGGAAACCAGAACCTGCGGTTCGCTTACCCCGAAACTGTTTACTCTCCTCTCAATGGTGCTTCTAACAGCGTTTAAAGCATCAGGCCGGTCTTGCAACAAAATGTCTTTAAAATCGGCTTCATAAACCAAATGGGAGCCGCCTTGCAAATCCAAACCTAAATGCACCTTAAAATCCTGCTGGTAAGGTATCTTTAAAGGCTGAAGATTAATTTTACTGCCCGAAGGATGGACTATCCACCCTGCCGCCAGAGCCAATAAAAGTATGCCTAAAAAAGAAAATAAAAGCTTGTATTTTGAGCTCATTTAAAGTATTTCCAAAATTAACTTAGCTAATTATACAGTAAAAGCTTATTTTTTATCAAGCGTCAGGCCGTTCTTTAATTCCTCGACTATCTTGCTTAGAACGTATTTGTATTCGTAGATGGGCAAGTTGTTCCGGCTTAGACTTTCCGTGGTTAAAATTTCACTTTCTTCATACCTGGGTTCGTCAACTTTTTTTGCTTTCAGGCTGAACTTTTTTAAGATATCATTGCAAATTTCAAAGCGGCTTTTTTCCTCCGGAATAATCGGGTAGATGGGCTCCCTATCTTCAAATTTTTCCAAAATCCACAATTTGATAATTTCTGCAATATGGTTTACCCAGCTTGGCTGGAATTTCCAAACGCTGTCTTCTTCTACAGGTTTGTGTTCTTTGATAGCATGATAAATTTTGTTGAAAGTGAAATTGGTAGTGGTATTCGGGCTGACGCCAATAATCGGGCAGGGCCTTAAGATTAAATATTTGAGCCCCGATTTTTTTAAAAATTTCTCGCCTACGATTTTGCTCTGACCGTAAGGTGAATTTGTCAGTGCGCCGACGCTGGAGATAAACACAAACTTAGAGCCGTTTTCCTTTGCGGCATCTATCAAATTACAAGTACCGTTAACGTTTACTTTTTCGAGCAATTCGGTCTTTTCGCTAGACTGTCCATGAGCGACAGCCGCAGTGTGAATAATGATTTCAGGCTTTTCCCTTTTTATAGTGTTTTTCACTTCCTCTTTGTTCGTAATATCCAGCCTGGAATAATCTCTTTTTTGTAATTCCTGGACATCGCACCCCATTATCAGATGTTCCGGCAGTTCTTTTTTTAAATAGTCGCCGAGTTTGGAGCCTAAGTAGCCATTTACTCCGGTAATTAAAATTTTCATGTTTTTATTATATAGTTTTTAAAATTTTTGAAGTTATTTTTTTTCCACAGCCTGTTAGCCTCTATTTTTTCCAAAACTTGGCTTATGGTTCTGCCTGTGCCTAAAACGGCGTTCTTTTTAAAGAAGTTCTTAATTTCTTTTGCTTTGCTTTGGGAACTAAAGTGCCAAAATGGCTGGATGATCCTATTTAACATATGCCCTCCGGCCGCGTACCTGTGTTTTAAAATTTTCCAGTTGGCTTTTAGAAATTTCCAGGCCCCGCTTCTCGCATAAGGGTTTGCTGCAATCGCCGATAACATTAGTGGGGAATCCTGAGGCCTGACCTTTTTTGAAAGCGCAAATTTTAGCGCTTTTTGTATCAACTGCCTTTGTTTGAACTGCGTTAGCGCGCTCATAATTCTTTTTTGTTCCTCTTGCATTTCGGTTTTATCAAAAAGTTTTGTCAGTTGCTTATATTCCTTTGCGCTGCCGTTTTCCGCCACAATATTGTAAACTGCGCCCCGGATGTCCGGATGAATCTTTTTCTTGCCCGCTGTGTGTTTTTTAAAAAGCTCCTTAGCTTTAATAAGAGTTTTTTTGTCCCCATTGCTGCCTAATTGCCTAAGCATTAAACTTCTTAAAAGCGTATGAGTATGAGCTTCTTTTCTTTTTGCATGCCAGCCTAAATTTTTTAAAATTTTTGAGTATAGGATTCGGTTGAATTTTTCGAATTCCGGAAAAAAAGTTTCTTCTGCAACCAGCTGAGTAATGTCATCAAGCCCAGAAACTACCTTGACCCAAACTGTGTAATCGGTTTCGCTTTTATAGTTTTTCAAAAGTTTTAAAACTTCAGAAATGGTGTATTTTCCGGCAAAATTTAAAGCGAACGCGTCCCTGATTATACCTAATCTATCCAGAGGTTGTAATTTCTGTACAGCCAACGTTAACTTACCCATCAAATCTTGACTGTAATCAGTCCGGTAAAACCCTGTTTCATTCGTGTTGACCTTAATCCATTCTGAATTCTTTGGTACATTAATCGTTGTTGATTTTTTGTCGAGCACGATGCTTAATTGTTTGATTGTTATATTGTTATATTGTATTTTAATCGGCACCTGCCACACAGTTTTATCCTTGCTTTGCTGTTTTGAAACCGGACTTATGTAAAATCTCCCCTGCGATATTTTGATTGTGATTGTGTTTCCATTTTTTGCTTTTTGCTTTTTGCTTTTTGCT
>CAZLQG010000014.1:20847-23759 GCA_964561655.1 uncultured Candidatus Saccharibacteria bacterium
AATTAACGGGTATCCTTCCCTCTTTGTCCAGTTTTTCATGATTTTACTTATGGGTTTTCCGCTGACTTTTTCCAAAGCCTGCCACAAGTGCTCGGTAGCCGCGTTTTTGTAGGCGTGTGTTTGCAAATAATGCTGAAGTCCTTTTCTAAAATTTGTATCGCCTAAATAGTTATGAAGCATTTTAATTACCGAAGCTCCTTTGGAATAACTTATGGCGTCAAAGATTTCCCCAATTTCTTTTGGGTGGTGAACATCTATTTCAATCGGATGGGTACTTTTAAAACCGTCCAACTCTAAAGCCACGCCTTGGTCATAATACGCGAACTGGGTCCAAATGTCCCATTTCGGAAAAACGTGATCAACGGCCAGATATTCAATAAAACTGGCAAAGCCTTCGTTAAGCCATAAATGTGTCCACCATTCCATAGTCACCAAATTTCCAAACCATTGGTGGGCCAGTTCGTGGGCAATTACCAGCGCCACATGCTGCTTGCTTTGGGCCGAAGAATGTTCTTCATCTATCAAAAGCGCGGTTTCTCTGTAAGTTATAGCCCCCCAGTTTTCCATGGCCCCGTGCGAGAAATCTGGAATGGCGATTAAATCCAAAGTATTTAAAGGGTATGAAATGCCAAAGTAAGAGTTATAAAATTCCAGCATCTTAATAGCAGTCTTAAGCGCGAATCTTCCTTGCTGTTTTTTGCCCGGGGTTGTAAAAACCCGCACTTGCACTCCCTGCTTGCTTTTACTCTGAACATATTCAAGCTCTCCTATTATCATGGCTAAAAGATAGGTTGACATTTTTGGTGTGGGAAAAAATTGCACGGCATGGAAGCCCTCAGAGTGCTCCCTAATTTTTACGGGTAAGGTATTGGAAATCGCGGTTAAGTGTTTGGGGATAATGAGCGATATTTTAAAAATTGCCTTTTGGGTCGGTTCGTCAAAGCAAGGAAAAGCCCTACGCGCGTC
Source organism: uncultured Candidatus Saccharibacteria bacterium (assembly GCA_964561655.1). Lineage (GTDB taxonomy): Bacteria > Patescibacteriota > Doudnabacteria > UBA920 > UBA920 > CAZLQG01. The sequence continues at coordinate 21,814 of CAZLQG010000014.1, forward strand.
TGTTGCCTCAAATTGGGTCGTGGCTAAGTGTTTTACTTTGCCCTGATGATTTTTATAACTGCTCCTATAAAATCCCACCATTTTGTCATTAATTATGCCCCTAAAAACCAGTTTTAGTTTGCCTTTGCCTGCAGGAAGTTTTTTGTTAAATGTTAGGGTCGCGGTTTCAGTTTTTTCATTGTAAGACACTTTCCCTGCCCAGATTTCTTTATTTTGATGTATAAACTCCGCCGATTTTATATCAAGTTCCACTGAATGCAAAGTAACCGACTGAACTGATTTTTTAAGCTTGATATCAATAACCTCTTCGCCCTCAAACACAAAAGCCTCCAAATCGGGTTTTAAGGTAATTTGGTATTTTATGGGAGTGATGTTTGTTGAGAGCCTAACTGTTTTCTTTCTCACTTTACTTTTTCCAGATATTTTTTTAACTTTTTCATAGCTTTTCCCCGGGTGCTTATGTCTAGCTTGCCTGCTTTTTTCAGCTCGGAATAGGTTTGTTTAAGACCTTTGAGTACAAATATCGGGTCATAGCCAAAACCAAAAGAGCCTCTTGGTAGCACGATTTTTCCTTTTAATTTTGATTCGAAAAATTTAATCTGTTTTGGGTTTTTGGCATAACCGACAATAGATTGAACCGTTGCCTTATTGTTGCCCATTTTTTTTGTGAGCTTCGCTAGACCTTTATTGCCAATCGTGTCATTAAACCATTTTATTAACGGGCCCGGAAGTTTGCCTCCTAAACAATCCAAATATAAAGAATCGTCTTCTAAAATAAACGGTCCTTTATGATGCTTGAAAGCTTCTTGAAGTTTGTGTTTGATAATTTTATGAGGCTCTAAATTTTGAATTTCATCCAAATCAAACTTAACCTGCTTTACTTTGATAGGCTTTAATATCGCTTGCGCTTCTTTTACTTTGTTCTTATTGCCAGTGATAAATTTAAGAGTCATATTTAAGCACCTTTAAAGCTTTTTTTATAACGGCTAAAACATTGCCCGAGCTGTAAAACTTTATATTTTTAATCTTTTTTAAACTCACCCATTGGGCTTTCTTCGCGTATTGCTTCTCCTCACCTTGTAAGAATTTATCGGTTATTTTGCCTTTGATAATCTTTCCAAACGTATAGATTAAAATTCCTTGCCACGGCGTTTTCGAAACCCAGCCAAGGAAAAATGTAGATTGACAGTCAATGAGCTCGCCTTTCTTTATTGTCAGTCCGGTTTCTTCTTTTACTTCACGCATCAGGGCCTTATCTAGGCTTTCTCCAACATCTATCCCGCCACCCGGCAGATCGTAACCATCCCATTGTCGAGAAAGCAAAATTTTCCCATTCTTAATTATAATTGCGTAAATAGAAGGCCTAAACACATAGTCTTTAAGAGGAAATTTGTATTTTTTACCTGGCACATCTACACAAGTGATTAGTTTATTCTTTTGTTTTTTTTTCCGGCTTTTCATCTTTTTTTGCTTTTTCCTCTTCTAATTTTTTTACTGCCTCATTAACTTTTTGGCTGTATTTTTTTATTTGCTCCTCCCCGTTGACCAAAATCTCTGCGACTTCTTGCGGGTCTACTTTGGTTAAAATTCCCAAAGCGACCATATGGGCAGAAGTTGAATAAAGGGCTTTTTCCATTTGCTGTTGGTTCATGAACAGCTGATATAACATTTTTTCGTTTTTGCTTGTGTCTTGTGGAGCATAATAGGTGAATTGGAAATTATGCTTTGTTACGGTAACAACTCGGAAGGTGATGCATGGAACAATATCCATGCTGAAGAGACTGCAATGGGCGGAATAGTCGGAGAAACAGGCAAAACTTTGGTTTTTATTATTGGGGTTGTGATTATCTCCTTAAGCAACGAGCCTGTTTATCCCTGTGGAAGGTGCAGACAGGCTATTATGGATTATATCCAGCCCAAAACCGAACTAGAAACACTAATTTTCT
>CAZLQG010000015.1:0-23653 GCA_964561655.1 uncultured Candidatus Saccharibacteria bacterium
TATAATAATCATTACCGTTGCTTTCATCTATGCCGGCGGAAGAGATAAGTGTGTTATGGATAAGAGTAAGAAAGGAGTATTTACCGTTTCCGTAGTTTCGTTTTAAATATCGCTCGGCTTCTTGTTTCGCTAGGCGAATTTTTTGGGTTTTGTCTCCCTTTTTGATTTTTATGCACCGCCCTTGATGGATAGCCAATACTTTGGAGGTAATAATTAAAATATCCCCTTCTTTAAGTTTGGGAAGGCGTCTTAATTCCGTATAAAGGTCGTCTTTGGGTGGCAGGAATTTTTTCGTTTTAATTGGGATTATTTGCATTACATTATTATAGAGAAAAACCCCCTTCTCTTGAAGGGGGTTTAGAAAAAGATTTAATCTAATTTTTTAAGCAAATATTTCTGTTCGATTGGTAAATCGGCTTCCATGGCCTTTTTTGCCATTAGCGCATGCACCAGGTTGGTTACAGCTACATACATAACCGCAATTCCAACGGCAAACATGGCGCGTTCAAAAGCAACAATTGGAATTAGCCCTGTCCAAACTTCCTTACTAAGACCGAAAGCCCAGAGCCAGGCAGTGCTGCCAATCGCGTGTGCTGTAAAGGTCGCGCCTAAGGAGCGAGCCAGTAAATATCTATTGTGCAGGAAATACATTCCTGCAGGAATTAGCCAGTAAAGGGAGTAATACCAGGCGCTTCTGCCAATTGGGTGTAGGTTAAAAGCCAGCATGGCCAAAAGAGGTATGATAATATTCCATTTGGTTTTTTTTGCAAAGTAAAGCGCTGCGAACATTACCGGGAAAAAGCGGATAACAGTGGCGGCATCCAAGGCTTGCGTGCCGTGAATGAGGAAGTTAAACAGCTGAATAAAGAACAGGGCAATAACCCCGGGGATGCTTCCTAAGAAGGCTGCGGTGATTGGTCCAAATGCATCAAACAGAGTAAATTTGATGTCAGAGCCAATAATTCGGCTTAAAGAAACCTGGAAGGCCAAAAGTCCTACGGCTATAAAGATAATTGTAAAATAGACTTTCTTTTTTCTTTGTCCGGTCATTTTTTAAATTTTAATGTTTAAGATGTAGATATTATATCACAGACTCTCTGGTGGTTTAAAGCCATCCGTTGAAAAATTTTATGGTGGGCGTGCATGGACTCGAACCATGGACCCTCAAGGTATAAGCTTGATGCTCTAACCAGCTGAGCTACACGCCCGTATGAGATATTATAATTTATTGGCTTTAATTTTTAAAGGGCTCCGCTTGGAGCCCTTGCTGTTGATTAGATGATAGTTGCCGACGCTACTTTATCTCCGCTATCCAAGCGCATCATCCTGACTCCCTGTGTGGCGCGGCCGAGCGTGGAGATTTTATTAACCGGGGTTCTTATGGTTTGCCCTTTTTGGGAAATCATAACTAGGTCGTGTTCTTCTTGGTTGTTTAGAATATACATAGAAACAATACGGCCGGTCTTGGAGGTCACGTTAATGGTTTTAATACCGCTGCCGGCTCTTCTTTGGACTTTATATTCTTTAAGGTTGGTTTTTTTACCCATGCCGTTCTCGGTAATTACCAAAACTTCCAAATTTTTTATGTCCGCTTCTTTGGCAATAATGTCCATGCTGATGATTTCGTCATCTTTTTTAAGGTGCATTCCGGTAACGCCGCTGGCGGTCCTGCCCATAGCTCGGACGTCTTTTTCTTTGAACCTAATTGCCTGTCCGTTTTTGGTGGTAAGCATAATTTGGTCTTCGCCGGTGGACGGCCCCACCCATTCCAGTTCGTCGCTTGCTTTAAGGCCAATGGCTATCATTCCGGTTCTTCTGACTTTGGCAAAATCCTCGCGCTTAACTTTTTTAATGCCACCGTTTTTAGTGGCCATCACCAAAAATTTCGCTGAGTCTTTTTTGTTCAAAGCCACAACCGCGGTGGAGATTTCCCCTTGCGACAGTTGCAAGAAGTTCACTAAGGCTTGGCCGCGGCTCACCCTGCTTCCTTCAGGCAAATCGTAAACTTTGGTTTGGAATACCCGGCCTTTGTTGGTAAAGAATAAAATGTCATTGTGGGTGTTGCAGGTGATAAGTTTTTCCACCACGTCTTCTTCTTTTAAGGTCTGGCCAATCACTCCCTTGCCTCCCCTGCTTTGGCTTTTGTAAGTGGAGGGAGACAGTCTTTTGACATACCCGGATTTGGTAATGGTAATGATGACGTCTTCTTCCGGAATTAAGTCTTCGGCAGAAAAGGTGCCAATGGCGTTTTTTACTACCTGCGTTCGCCTTTCGTCGCCATATTTTTCCTTAAGTTCCAAAACTTCCTGGTTGATGATGTTAAGAATTTTTTTGGCGGACTTGAGTATGCCTTCCAGTTCCTCAATGAGCTTTTTCTTTTCTTTCAGTTCATCGTCAATTTTTTTTCTTTCCAGGCCGGCCAAAGTTTGCAGGCGCATTTCCAAAATTGCCGTGGACTGAATGTCCGTCAGTTTGAATTTTTTTACCAAGTTCGCATGCGCTTCTTCTTTAGTGGGGCTCTTTTTGATTGTCGCGATAATCGTGTCAATATGGTCTAAAGCTTTTTTTAGCCCTTCCAAAATATGCGCGCGCTCTTTAGCTTTTTTAAGCTCAAACTCCGTGCGCTTTCTGACAATTACCTGCCGGTGCTCCAGGTATTTTTCCAGCATGGTTTTAAGGTTTAACACATGCGGTTCAATACCGTCCACTAAAGCCAGCATGTTCAGGTGAAATGTATCCTGCAGCTGGGTGAAGGAGAATAACTGGTTTAAAATTTTATTGGGAAGCGCGTCTTTTTTTAGGTCAATCACTACCCTGATACCCTCTTTATCGCTTTCGTCCCTAACGTCGCGGATGCCCTCAACCTTTTTTTCGTGCACCAGGGATGCGATTTTTTCCAAAAGGTTCGCTTTGTTTACACGGTAAGGGATTTCGGAAATTATAATCCGATAGCTGCCGGTTTTGGTTTCCACAATTTCCGTTTTAGCGCGCATCACAACACTGCCTTTGCCGGTGGCGTAGGCGTTTTTAATTGCCGCCACATCGTAAATAATGCCGCCTGTGGGGAAATCCGGGCCTTTAATAAATTCCAGCAAGTCTTCGGTTGTGCTTTCCGGATTATCTATAAGTTTTATAACCGCATCACAGACTTCTGTAAGGTTATGAGGCGGGATGTCCGTAGCCATACCCACGGCAATCCCTAAGGAGCCGTTAAGCAAGAGGTTGGGCAGTTTTCCGGGCAGTACCACTGGCTCTTTTCTGGTCGCGTCGTAGTTGTCCCGCCAGTCAACGGTTTCTTTTTCCAAATCAAACAAAATTTCTTCGGCTTCCCGGCTCATGCGGCTTTCGGTATAACGCATGGCCGCGGCTTCGTCGCCGTCCAGCGAGCCGAAGTTGCCCTGTCCGTTAATCAGCGGATAGCGCAAAGAAAAATCCTGTGCCATGTGCACCATGGACTGGTAAACCGCCTGGTCGCCATGCGGGTGGTATTTTCCTAAAACATCGCCAACTACGGCGGCGGACTTCCTGAACTTAGCGTTGTGCCGAAGGCCAAGCTCATGCATCACATACAAAATTCTGCGGTGCACGGGCTTGAGCCCGTCGCGTACATCCGGCAGGGCTCTCGAAACAATTACGCTCATTGCGTAATCCAAATACGACTCCTGCATTTCATCGCGGATATCGCGGGGTTTGACCAGGCCGATGTCCATATTGGAGGTTTTTGCTATGTTTTTGATCATTGCGCCAATCTTTGTTTTCTTTGTTTAATTAACCTATTAATTTTTTTTGAAAGAGAGTTGACGGCGAGCACTACTTTCTGTACCGGTAAATCTAAGTCTGGGAAATTTTTTATGGGGCTTTCGGGGTTCAGAAAAACGTCAATCTCCTCAAAGCCGATGCTGGGCTTCGATGAGTATCTGGCAATGAAATCTGCCAACTCGTTGGGGATGTGTTTAGGCGCGGTTTTTTTAGCGCTTTCTAACGCTTTTTTTAAAGCGGTTTTGTGTTGGTCCTTTCTTTTGCCTTTAACGTAAGCTTGAAAAGCGGGAACGATTTTAGTTATTAGCCATTTATATATAATATCAAGATCTTCCTCGTAGGTTTGAAGCTCTGGAGTCTCAAAACTTTCTAGATTATATGGTTCTGGTTTAGATTGAGCTTCCCTTGTTTCTATTGACCAATCCTCAGGGTTGTCTAATTTACCATTTGGTCTTTCTTGCATTTCTTCTTTATTTCCCATAATTTTCAATTACATCATTCACTCCTTGGCCCACGGCTTTAAAAAGCGTGGTGTCTTTGGGCACGTCTTTTCTTATTTCCGCGGTAGCTACCCACAGCCCGACTAAAATAATAACCATAACAATTGCCGCTATCCAGATCAACCGGACTTTTTCCTTATGGGGTTTATTTCTGATTTTTTCAAGCCACTGCATAATTTATCTTAAAGGGTCTAAAACTACAACCTTGGTTTCTTCCGTTTCCAAGTCCTTTCTTTTTACAATCAGCTTTTCCACGTTTTCGCTTTTGCCGCCCATTTCTTTGAGGAATTTTTCTTTATTGTCCAAGTCTATTATGAGTCCGGGCATTTTGTAGTGAGAAGGAATGATAATTTTAGGTTCAACTTCATTTACCACTTTGGCGGCCTGTGAGGCGGAAAGCACGGTATTGCCGCCTACCGGCAGAATTAAAATATCTATTTCTCCCAATTCTTCTAATTCCTCTTCTTTTAAGTTGAACTCTTTAATGTGGGTAAGGTTTAGGATGCGAATATCTTCGCTTTCTATTAAATAGATGGTGGTATATTTATTTTCCTGCTTTAAAGGAATACCCGCCACTGTTACGCCTTTTAGGTCATATTCGCCCGGATCAGTAATGTCAAAATGTCCTCCGGACACGCCTGAAACAGCCGAGTAAAGTTTGCTGTTTTTTTCGGCCAGTATTAAAATATCGGCCTGCCCACGCGGCGGCGTCAGGCCGGAATCTTTATGGAACGGGTCGGTAATAATGGTGGCTTGTTTGGTGGTAAGTTTAAAGCTGGAGAGTCCAAAATATTGAATATGCATAAGATAAAACTAAAAGCGCAAAGCGTAAAATTAATACAAAAAAATAAGGTCTTATTTTGTAGTTTTTTGTTCTTTATTTTGATTTTTTCAGCTAATTTATTATACTCTTTTTTTAGGCTTTTGAAAAGAATTCAAAGGCCTTTACAAAGCTTGTTTGAGGGACTATAATTAGAAGTACTTATTTGGCAAAAGTGCCAAGATTCAAACATATTATTAACCACCAAATAAGTAATACAAGGCACTTTTTTAACAATTAACCAATTTAATTCGTATCTTTTTAGGCAACGATAAAGATCGTTGTTTTATTATTACTGATTGAAGTTGGTGAGAAAAAGAAGTCAGGATTAGGCAAAATAAGAAAATTGATACTTATGTCAATTTTGCACAATTTTATTTAATCTTGCCAATTAATTTATGCCAGAAGATACAACAAAAGACACAAGCCAGCAAGTCACCAGTTTGGTAGGCGACAATTTTCCGGCTGAGGCAACCAGCGCCCAGACCATGAATGAACTAATCAAAAGTGGTGTGGATATAAAGATTTTAAAGCCCGGCGACATGGTGGAAGGTAAATTGCTTTCTATTGGAAAAAATGAAGTCTATGTGGATTTAGAAGGCTATGGAGCGGGCGTGGTGAGAGGCAGGGAGCTTTACGACGATGAAGCCACCCTAAATTCGTTGCAGGTAGGAAATAAGATTTTTGTTTCCGTTGTGGAGCCGGAAAATAAGGAAGGCATTGTTGAGCTTTCTTTGCGAAAGGCCGGTCACGAACGCGTTTGGCAGACCTTAAAGGAAAAAATGGAAAGCAAAGAAATGATTCGGACCAAGATTTTGGAAGCCAATAAGGGCGGCCTTATGGTGGAGATTAACAATGTGATCGGTTTCTTGCCGGTTTCCCAGCTTTCTTTGGAGCATTATCCAAGAGTAGAAGACGGCGACAAAAACAAAATTTTACAGATTTTAAATTCATATGTGGGTCAGATGTTTGACGTTCAGGTAATTACCGCAGACAGCGAAGAAGAAAAGCTGATTGTCAGCGAGAAGGCAGTATTTGAAGACGAAATGGAAAAGAAGTTAAGCAAGCTTAAAATCGGCGATGTGGTGGAAGGGGCTATTACCGGTGTGGTAGACTTTGGGGCTTTCGTGAAATTTGGCGAATTGGAAGGCTTGGTCCATATTAGTGAACTTGCCTGGCAGAGAATCGACAACCCAAAAGACATAGCCAAGGTTGGAGACAAAGTGAAAGCCAAGATTATTTCCATAGAAAAAGGCCGGGTGAGTCTTTCTATAAAGCAGCTTAAGGAAGATCCTTGGCTGGAGGCAGTGAAGAAATATCAAATCGGGCAGAAGGTAAAGGGCACGGTAACAAAGATTATGCCCTTTGGAGTTTTTGTGGAACTGGATAGAGACATTCAAGGTTTGGCACACATTATGGAACTTTCCCACGAAGCGGTAAAGACTCCGGAAGATGTTTTAAAAATAGGCCAGGAAGTGGAATTTAAAATTATTTCCATTGAACCTTCCGAACACCGTTTGGGCCTTTCGCTTAAACAGCTTACCGAAGCGCCGCGTCGTACAGAAGAAGCGGATGAAAAACCGGACAAAGAAAAAGCGGCAGGCAAAGAAGAAAAAACGGTTAAAACGAAAAAAATTTCTACCGAAGAAAAGTAGTTGGGATTATACTTAACTGAAAACCCCCACACCATTATGGTGTGGGGGTTGTTTTGGTATCAGAAAGTTTATTATTGTATTGGAGCCGGGCTGCTGCCACCTGAGCAGACTTTGCAGGTGCTCTTGTGGGTGAATATTTCCACCAGGGTCGCCAAACCAACTAAGATATAGATAATTCTGGAAATCACGGCTTCTTGACCGCCAAAGATTTCGCCTACATCCCAGCCAAACAGGCCAACTAGTAGCCAGTTAAGGCCGCCAATTACTAATAAGATGAATGCGAGAACGTGTAATCCTTTCACTTTCTCCACCCCCTTTCTTGTTGCCCTTATAAAGCTGAAAAGTAGAAATTTAAGGGATTTTTACTATTTTTATTATTATATCAGATTTTTAGATTTTACTTTTTTAATTATGCACAAGCGCCTTAATCAAAAAATAAAAGCTTAACGGCTGGTAATTTCAAACCTAGCATTTTTTTATTTAAAAAATTGTCCCCTCTGAGGCAGTTTTATTATCTGTTTTATCAGTGTAAATCCGCGCATCTGTGACGCCGCAGCTACCAGCCGAACACTCTACCAACCTCTTCTGGCGTTTCCCTTTTTCGTATGATTTTAATTTCCCCATTTTGTGCCACCAGCTTTGCCGGGGAAGAAAGCAGGCAGTGGTGGCTGGCCAGAGAATCCTGGTAGGCTCCTGTATCCAGGAAAGCCATATATAAATCGTCGCAATCTTCCAAGCGCGGCAAAAGGATGTATTCCCCGCCGGCCGTGTATTTGTCGTCACTGTCGCACGAACTGCCCGCCAGCCAGACTTTGGCAAGCTTTTTGTTTTTCATGTAGTTTATTGGTACTACGTGCCATTTTTGATGGATGGCCCAGGTATCAATTAAATCATTCATAAAACTGCCATCAATAATGTACCAGCGGTTGTTGCCTTTGTTTTCTGCCGGTTTTTCCGCTAGCACTTTGTAAATGGTAATTTGCGCCGGTGCGGCCACGTATCTCCCCCATTCGGTAATGAGGTTGGGATGTTTGACTTGCAACCGATCGCAGGTGTTCTTTGCCATTTTTACCAGCTGCTGGATCAGCGTCTTGGCGGTGTAAAAATGGTTGCGCTTTTCGTAAGGCACTCCGGCGCCTCCCCCTATATCTATGGTATCGAGCCCGGGATTTTTAACGCGCATTTTGGCATAGAGTTCAAGGGCTCTTTTAAAAGGTTTCAGAATGCCGCTTATGTTTTCGACTTGGCTGGAAATGTGGTAGTGGAGCACAGAGAGATTGCGGATTTTACCTATGCGAAGCAGCTCTTCTTCCGGAAAGCCATAGCGGTTAAAACGTTTGTCCCAATGGCTTTTAGTTTTTACGTTTAAACTCACCCTAATTCCCACTTCGCCCTTGAATTTTTCCATCCTTTCCAATTCCACCTCGTCTTCAATAATTGGAATTACAATCAGCCCCTTGCCTTTGAGTTCTTCAATAAGCTCCATGTATTTTTCCGTTTTGGGGCCGTTGCAGATTACTCTGATTTTAACGTTAAACTTGTCCTGTTCTATCATCCTTTTTACTAAAAAGAGTTCGTTGGCGCTGGCCACGTCCAAATTCGCGCCTTCCGCTACGGCCGGCAGGACGAATTCTTTATTTTGGTTGACTTTCATTGCGTAATGATAGTGGAATTTGCCTTTGTACCCCAGAACTTTAATGTAAGCGTTGAAAGTTTCTATTAAATCACGGACACGATTTTCTATAATAGTCGGAAAAACCACCTCCGTCGGACTGCCGTATTTTTTTATAATGTCATCAATGTTGTATTGGAAGTTGCCTTCGCGTACAATCAATTCGCCGTCCGGGCCGATGTCGAAGTCCTGGGTGTTGTATTCCTCAATCCCCAGGCGCCAGAATTTGCGAAAGCCGTTTTTTTTGGTTCGGGAGTTCTTCTTAATTTTGCGTTTTGCCATGGGTTCAAAATAAAATAAGACGAATTTTCGTAAATTCGCCTGATTAAACTAAACCATTTAGTTGATGGATATAAGTTTGGGTTGAATTGATGATCGGACTGGGAAACCTGTTCAACTGTTTATGGTTAAATATCACCGCTAATTTAACAGTAAAAAAACAGTTTGTCAAATCCTTGATTTACAACAGGTTTTCAATTAAAATTAATCAAGCAAAAAGTTTTGGCCTGAGCGGCGAAGCAGTAACATAAGGCGGCCATGTCCCGCACCTATGATGGTACCGTGGCGAAGTAGCTAACGCAGTGGTCTGCAAAACCACCATTCGTGGGTGCAAATCCCACCGGTACCTCCATAGGTGCGGGATCGGAAGGCAAAACCGCGATGTATGGGTGCGAATCCGTTTCTAGCGCCTCCAGCCCGAGCGGCGAAGCCCCGGTAAAATACGCTTTCAGCGTTTCTACGGGACAGGCTGGCATACAGCCGCGGGCTTACTAAAGTTAGGTATCTTTACCTCGTACAGTTGGTGCCGGTGTGGCGGAACTGGCATACGCAACTGACTTAAGATCAGTCGCCCTTATGGGATTGTGGGTTCGATTCCCACCACCGGCACCACTTGTACGAGGCGCGAGTACCATTGCCTAACATCAGTCGCCCTTACGGGACTAAAGGGTTTGACTCCCTCCCCGGGCATCAAAAAATCCCTCCCGATTAATCGGGAGGGATTTTTGCAAGTCTGCATTTAGTCTAAGTAAGCAAGCTCTGGGAAAGTTGCGAGTGCAGCTTTAAGCGGAATTTGGAGAGCCGCAAGTTTTCTTTCTTGTTCGGTCTCATTTGTCATTGCCATCAAATCATTGTATTTAGATTGCGCTCCGTAGACCCAGTTCCAGCTCCCCGGTTGTACGTACACGCCTTTCATTTGTTTGAAGGTGGTGAGCTGTTCTTTATACAGAGGTTTTTCTAAAAGCTGGGCCATATCCTTAAACCAGTCTAGCTGGGTTTCGTATTTTCTCCACGAAGGGTGTCCGGGCGCAACGCCAATTCCGCTACAATTATTATCGACATGGTGGATACACATATTGCTTTCCACCCAAGAAATAGCCAAAGCTCTCTGCCATTGAGGCTGTTGAACAATCTCGCCGGCGTAAGGAGCCAAAGGAGAATTTAAGTTCTCAAGATAGGCTCGCAATTTTTTTACAAGCGGATCGTTCTGGACTACTTCTTCAAAGGTAATAGAATTTTGATTTATTTTGGGGTTTTGTATCGGATCTTTGACTTCAAAAACCAAAGCGGTGTTTTCCCCTGCGGCCTGAGTGTTTGTAGCCAAAACGATTTCCGGATAAACTAGCGAAACCAAGGAAACCATGCTGGCAATTACCAAACCTTTGCTTAAGCCAGACCTGAGGGTTAAAAGAGCTTTCATTTGAGAATCAAACTCCTTTCTCCCCTAAAATGGAAGATGAAATTATTAAATTAGCTTCTATAAAAAGCGCTTATTTAGCCGCCCTTTTTTGAAATAAAAAAGAGTGCCAATTAGCACTTTCTTAATATAATTATAGCTTTTTTGAGGTAAAAAGTCAATGGATTTTTGCCGTTTTTGGGCTTAAATAAGCCAAATAAGTTATTTTTAGGCTGGTTTTTGGCTGTTTTGGGTAATCAAAAACCCCTTGTTTTATTGGGGTTTTTAAGGGAGCGGTTAGCTCCAATAGTACAGCCTCCGGCTGACTACGGGGCTCAGCGGGATAGGTCTGCATTGCCGTCAAAAAGGAAAAGACCCCATCTTGCGATGAGGTCATTTCCTCTGGAGCGGCTAAGGGGAATCGAACCCCTATCTTCTCCATGGCAAGGAGATGTTCTACCATTGAACCATAGCCGCGTGGTGCCTCGGGTCAGAATCGAACTGACGACACGATGCTCTTCAGGCATCTGCTCTACCACTGAGCTACCGAGGCACGTCACGACTTGCTCCGGGTTTTCAAAATTTACCAAAGTAAATTTTTTCTACCCTCCGCTGTCGCTCCTCTTTCCCAAAAATCCGTGCTCGTCGCCCTGCGGGCGTCTGCGCACCTGATTTTTGGGAATCCTATTATTGTCCCTCGACTGCGCTCGGGACGAGTCGAGTGGTGGACGGTGCAGGATTTGAACCTGCGACCCTTGCAGCTTGCCCCGTTAGACATGGTGGGCAATGTAGGGATTGAACCTACGACCTACTCGGTGTAAACGAGTCGCTCTACCACTGAGCTAATTGCCCTGTATTGTCTAACGGGGTAAATAAATGCAATGCTCTACCCTTGAGCTAACCGTCCCGATAACTAGGATAGAATATATCAAAAATAAAGCTTTTTTGCAACAGTCTTGGAGAGCGTTATTAAAGTTTCCGTACTATCGTTTTTGGAAAGACGATTTTTCTTTCTTGTCCCGCATTTTTCGCATTCATGGACAAGAATATATTGGTCTTTTTTAATTTCAAAATCAACCGGTCGCATCATTCCTCCACACGCTTGCGCGCGGTCGCCTGGATTTACATCAACATGTTTGGAATATAGGCACTTTGGACAATGGTTGGTATAACCGGTGCCTGAGACACGAAGTCCGCAATGCCGGCAGGTAAAATTTTCCGTTTTTTTAATGAATTTTTTCGTCATCAAGAAAGATAATAGCACAATTGCGACAAATTTGTTATTATGGAGATGCTTAAAAAGGTTTTATGCAGCTTATCTCACCTAATTTTAGCGATTTACTTACCCCAAATATTGAAATCGGCAGGTTTCCGGACGGCGACAGCCACGTCCGTATTCCTCAAATCAAGGAATGCAAAAGCAAAGAAGTTTTTGTATTTCACAGACTTTATCCCAAACAAAACAGTTCTTTGGTGGAATTGTTTTTAATTTTGGAAAGCCTTAAAGAAGAAGGTGCCAAGGTAAACGTGGTTGTTCCCTATTTGCCTTATGCTAGGCAGGATAAAAAAAAGTTAGATGGTGAAGTAGCTAGTGCCATTGTGTTAAGTGGCATACTTAAAAAAATGGGTTGCGACAAATTAATCACTTTTGACTGCCATTTTTTAAACGCTACCGGAGAAGCTGACTTTGCGGGGCTTAAGATCCAAAACATTTCCATGGGCAACGAACTTGTAACATTTGCAAGAAAATATTTTGCGGGTGAAGACTTTGTAATTGTGGCTCCGGATTCAGGGGCAAATTATTTAGTAAAAGATCAGGGGGGAAAGTCATTTAAAAAAGTACGTCAGGAATATAAAGATGGCAAAGTCGGTTACCGAGACATTGAAACCATGGAATGCGATTTTGAGATCAAAGAAAAAAATATTTTAATTCTGGATGACATGATAAGCACGGGCTCCACTATGATTAACGCTTTGGAAAAATGCAAAGAGAGCGGAACAAAAAAAGTTTGTGCGGCCGCGACTCATGGACTGTTTTTATACAACAGCGTTGATAAGTTAAAAAAATACACAGACTGCGTTTTTTCCACCGATACCATCGCAGGGCCTAACACGCTGGTTTCCATAAAAGAAAAGTTGGAAAATTTGGGTAAAGAGCCTTCGCCAACTTTATTCTAAAAAATGCAAACGCCTTATTACGACCCCAAAAAAACCTACGAAGAAAATTTTAAAGAAGGCCCGTTTGGGGCTTTTGCGGATGGCGAAATCTTTAAGCAAGAAGGCGAGCCAAAATACAATTTTTTGGGGCAAGAAGTTTTTTCTCCGTTTGGGATTCCTTCCGGTCCTTTGGTTAATGGCAAATTTGTTAAGGCTGCGTTAGATAAAGGGTTTGATATTGCGGAATACAAAGATACTAGAACAAAAAAATATCCGTGTAATCCCATGCCCAACATCGTTCCGCTGGATATAAAAGATAATTTAACCCTGGACATAGCGGAGCGCGGGGTGAAACAGGCGGACTCTTTTTATGAGCCTCTCTCAATAACCAATTCTTTCGGCATTCCATCTTTTGATCCTGATTTTTGGCAGCCGGACTTGCGCGATGCCGCACTTTACGCCAAAAAAGGGCAAGTAGTTGTGGGTGGTCTTCAGGGCACGCTTCCGGAAAAAGGTGGCTTTAATGCATATTTGGAAGATTTTATGTTAATAGCAAGACTTGTAAAAGAAACGGGGGTAAAAATAATAGAGCTGAATTTAAGCTGTCCTAATGAAGGCGTCAATAATTTATTATGCTTTGATATTGAACGTTCTCAAAAAGTAGTTGAAGCCGTTAAGAATGAGTTGGGCAATACCCCTCTTATTGTAAAGATTTCTTACTTCCCTGAAAACGGGCGTTTGGAAAAATTTGTCACGGCAGTCGCGCCAATCATACAGGCAATCGCGGCTGTTAACACAATTCCATCGAAAATTGTTGACGCTCAAGGCAACCCTGTTTTGACAGGGGGAAGGGTCACAAGTGGCGTTTGTGGGGCTTCTATCAAATGGGCTGGTCTTGATATGACTAAGAAACTTGTATTACTTAAAGAAAAGTTAAATTTAAATTTTAGTATAATTGGAGTGGGCGGAGTCATAAACGTAAAAGATTATAGCGAGTATTTTGATGCCGGAGCGGATACCGTTATGTCCGCAACAGGCAGCATGTGGAATTCGTATTTGGCGCAGGAAATTAAAAAAGTTTTAGAGTAAATATCATGGATTATCAAGAAGAAATAGCTAAAGTTTTGTTAAAGATTGACGCTGTCGGTTTTAAACCCAAAGACCCGGTAATTTTTAAATCTGGGATTAAATCTCCTGTTTATGTGGATAACAGAAAGTTCCCCTTTTACGTAGGTGAGTGGCATAAGGTTATTGAAGGTTTTGAGAATTTAATAAATCGGGAAAGATTAGAATTTGATTTAATAGCCGGGGTTGCAGTAGGCGGTATTCCGCACAGCGCGGCCCTGGGCTATAAAATGAACAAGCCCTCAGTGTTTGTGAGGAAAGAAGCAAAAGAGCACGGGCAGAAAAAGCGCGTTGAGGGGGGTGAGGTTGCAAACAGAAAAGTCTTGCTTGTTGAAGATCTTGTTAGCACAGGAAGCAGCAGCTTGTCGGGAATAAATGCTCTTCGTGGAGCAGGCGCAAAAGTGAATGACTGTTTAGTTATTATTGCCTATGGTTTTAAAGAAGCAGTAGAGGCTTTTACAAAAGAGAAAGTCAAACTTTATAGTTTAACAACTTTTCCGATTGTGCTTAAAGAAGCTTTAAGCCAAGGCAAATTCAATGAAGAAGAGTATAATGTGATTCAAGATTGGTTTAGCGACCCACACGGCTGGGCAGAAAGGCAGGGATTTTAATTTATGCCAATAGAAAAGTTTAACAAGAGGGCGGAAAAGGTGAATTCTTTGGTCTGCGTTGGTTTGGACAGCGATTTTGAAAAACTGTCCCATCGCTTTCGGCAAAAAGAAAATCCGCAGTTTGAATTTAATAAGTGGATTATAGAGCAAACAGCGGAATACGCCGCTTCCTATAAATTCAACATCGCTTTTTATGAAGCCCGCGGTGAACAGGGCATTAAAGAGCTTAAAATGTCCATGGGTTATTTGCGCGAGAAATATCCGGACATTTTTACGATTTGCGACGCCAAGCGCGCGGACATCGGTAATACCAACCGAGGCTATATTGCAGCCATTTTTGACTACTTAGGCTTTGACGCAACAACTTTGCATCCGTATTTAGGCAAGGAAGCACTCTCTCCTTTTTTGGACCGGGATGATAAAGTTTCCATCATCCTCTGCAGAACCTCTAACCCCGGCGCAGGTGAACTTCAAGATTTAGAAGTTGATGGCAAACCAGTATGGCAAATTGTGGCAGAAAAAGTAAGCCAGGATTGGAACAAGAATAATAATTGTATGCTGGTGGTTGGCGCAATCTATCCAAAGGAGATGGAAAAAATTAGAGAAATCGTTTCGGATATAACATTTTTAGTCCCGGGAATTGGAAAGCAGGGTGGCAGTGTTGAGGCGGTAGTTAAGGCAGGACTTGATGATAAAAACCGGGGGTTAATTATTCATTCCGCAAGAGGCATAATTTTTGCGGAAAATCCTAAAGAAGAAGCAAAAAAGCTTAGGGACGAAATAAATAAGTATAGATAAACATTTTTTAGATAAAATCTTCCCGATTAACTTGGGGAGTTTTTTGGTGCCCAGGAGAGGACTCGAACCTCCATGGGATTGCTCCCACTACCACCTCAAGGTAGCGCGTATACCAGTTCCGCCACCTGGGCATTAAATAAATTTGCTAGGATATTATAATATAAACTTCTAATTTTATCTAGAGGTTGTGTTATAATATAGATTCTAAAAATAGTTGCTTATGAAATTAAACATTTCAGTAGTTTTAGGGTCAGTAGGGAAACTTTAAATTTTGGAATGGTGCAGGACAAGTTTAACGAGCATGGAGAATTTATAGAGGAAGCGTACATAAAAAGAATAGACTGGTCTTTAAAGTTTTTAGTATTTTTTGCAGAAGCGATGAAGAGAGCAAGATAGTCCCTATCAAATTATGAAATTATACCAAAGTACGAAAAAAACCGCCTAATGGCGGTTTTGGTATTTTCGTAATTTTTAGTACTTTAGTAGGGTTATACTATTTTCCAATTTCCCTTTTCGTCTTTGGTTAGGCGTCCGGCTACGGAAAACCCTGCGGCCAGCTTGTGGCCTCCCCCGCCGAACAGGTGCGCGATTTTGGATACATCGATTTGTTTGTGTTCTTCACTTCTCAGGCTGCCTTTAATTATTTCCCCTTCTTGGCGGATAAACATCGCAAACTTGGTTTCCGGAGCGGTATTCAAAGTTTCCACAAAACCTTCGAATGCGGTTTTTGGCAGCACCTCGAGTTCTTTGAGGTCCTTTTCTGTAATTACGGAATAGATAATTTTGTTTTTTTCGTCATAAAAAGAATTTTCCATGGCCCTGCCCCAGGCCTTTAAAATCTGCGGTTTTTTGTTTTTATAAGTGTGCTTGCTGATTTTGCTTATATTAGCCCCTTTGCGCATAAGCTGCGAGGCGGCCTTTAAGGTTTCTGCTTTAGTGTTGGCGTGCTTGAAAGATCCCGTGTCTGTAACAATTCCGGTTAAAAGGCAAGTGGCGATGTCTTTATTTATCGGCCAGCGGTTGTAAACAAAAAAATTATAAACCAACTCGGCGACGGAAGATTTGTCCGGGTCTACAATGTTTATATCGCCAAATATGGAATTGTCAGGATGGTGGTCTATATTAATAGTTGGAGTGTTGAGCCTGGAAATATTTTCGCTGCCCGTCCTTTTTTTGTCGGCACAGCCGCAAAAAATGAGCAGGTCAAAATTTGCACCACTAATGTCGTCCTTTATTTTATGGGAGCCAGGAAGAAACTTTAGGGATTCGGGCACGCCTTGCTTGATTACGCAGGTTATTTGCTTGCCTTCTTTTTCCAGATGGTGCATTAAAGCCAAAACGCTGCCGCCGTCGTCCCCATCCATGCGTTCGTGCATTGTCAATAGTATCCGTTTTGAGTGGTTTATTAGGTCTTTAGCTTTTTTAAAGTTTTGTTCCATAAGTGAAAGAAGATTCAAGTACCAAGAACCAAGACCCAAATAATTTCCAAATTCTAAATTTCCAAATTTTTTTCTTGGTTTGATTTTTGAGATTTGGTTCTTGGTACTTTATGAATTGACTGAATCAATTCATTGATATGTTGTGCGTACTCGGCGCTGGTGTCCAAGAAAAATTGCAGACGCGGGATTATTTTGGTGGAAAATTTATGATTAAGTTCTCCCTGGATGCCGTAAACATTTTTTTTAATAAATGCCAAGGTTTTTTTTCCGTCTCCTCCCAAAACCGAAATCCAAATTTTGGCCCACCGCATGTCCCCGCTGGTTTCTATTTTGCTTATTGTGGTAAGGCCCTTTTGGCCTTCCAACACTTCGCGCAAAATTTTTCCCAGCTCGTGCTGAATTAGGGAATTAACTTTAGCTATACGGTTAGGATTTTTTTTAGGCTTTTTCATAAAGCCTTGTAGTATATATTTATTTCGATGTTTTGTAAACAGACCGCGGATATGCTTAAATTCGCAAATTACACGGATTCTAATATCTGCGTTATCTATGTCAATCTGTGCATCTCCGCCTGTCAATGCCTGTTATTGATTATCTGATGATTGATGAAAGGTTGTTGGTTAGACAGTATCCATCAAATTAAGATAAAAGGCTTATGGCGGGCAGGTGTGGTCTTACAATGTTTTTTGTTTCAGCTTTTCTTCAAAGCATTCCAAAATATCGCCTTCTTGGATTTTTACCTTGGTTTTAAGCTTAATGCCGAATTCTTCATTCGTGTTGATTGTTTTTGCCGCTACCTTGCCGTGTTGAAGTTCTGCAATTTCAGCGTTTCCAAGTGCCTGACCCTCCCTGATTATAGAAATTTTGCCCTGCTTTTTTAGTTCGCCTTCCTCTGCTTTGCCGCCAACGATCATTTCTTCCTTTTCGGTTCTAAAAATTGCCAAAACCTTTGCCTTGCCCAAAACTGTTTTTTCCAGTTCCGGGGTGAACAATTTAATGACCGCCGAGGTTACGTCTTCAATTAGTTCGTAGATTACGTCATAGGAGTCAACTATTACGTTTTTTTGCTTGGCTAGCCCCACGGCCTTGGGGTTAATTTTTGTCCTAAAGGCTATAACACTGGCTTTAGAATCCTCTGCCATTAAAATATCCGACTCATTCAGTTCGCCTACGCCTTCGTTTAAGATATTAATTTTAACTTCCTGGTTTTTAAGCTTGTCCAGCGACTGTTTAATAGCTTCCAAAGAACCCGCGACGTCAGTTTTAATAATTAGGTTTAAAGTTTTGGACTCAACGTCGCCTTCTAGGGCTTTTTTGGCGAGCAGCCTGTGGCTATGGGATTTTCTTTTAATAGAAAGGGCAATGTTTTTGGCTTCGTCCAAGCTTTCGGTTGTCTGTAAAATATCGCCTGCCTGCGGAACTTCGGAGAGTCCCGAAATTAGAGCGGGAGTCGAAGGCGTAGCTTCCTTTATTTTTTTGCCGGTATGGTCTTCCATACTTCTGATGCGGCCAAAAGCGCCTCCTGCCGCTACTATGTCACTGATTTTGAGCGTGCCATTTTGTACAATCACCGTGGCTACCGGCCCTTTGCCTTGGCTGACATGAGATTCAATGATTGTGCCTATGGTTTTGCCTTTGGGGTTAGCTCTAAAATTTTCAACCTCGGCCTGCAGGAGGATCATTTCCAAAAGGCTGTCCATGCCGATATTTTGCTTGGCGCTGATTTCTACGGCAACGACTTTGCCGCCCCACTCTTCCGTTAAAACGCCGTGTCCAGCCAGTTCTTGTTTAACTTTCATAACATTAGCCTCGGGCTTATCGATTTTATTAATTGCCACAAGCATTGGAGTATTCGTAAACTTGGCACGGTTGATTACTTCCAAAGTTTGGGGTCTGACACCGTCGTCTGCGGCCACCACCAAAACAATCAGGTCGGTGACGTTCGCGCCCCGCGCGCGCATTTCGCTGAAAGCTTCGTGGCCGGGAGTGTCTAAAAATGTGATTTTGCGAGTTTTTTTCGCAAAATCATCCCGAGCTTGCCCAAGGGTTTCTCGCTCGTCTTTGACGTCGCTTCGGGATTTCGGTTCGCTTTTGCGAACCTCAGCTTGGTACGCACCAATGTGCTGGGTTATGCCGCCGCTTTCTCCTTCCACCACTTTGGTTTTGCGAATGGTGTCGAGTAGCGTAGTTTTGCCGTGATCTACGTGTCCCATAATCGCTACAATCGGCGGGCGCGGCTTTAAGTTTTCTTCTTTTTCCGCTTTTAAGACTTCTTGCAAAAAGCCAATCCCGAATTCTTTATTTTCCTTGTCCGTTTTTTCTTCCACTTCAAAGCCAAAATCCTGCGCGACAATGGAGGCGGTTTCAAAGTCTACTTCCTCGTTAATTGTGGCCATGATGCCGTTTTGAATCAGTATTTTAATCACTTCCGTAACGGGCATAGAAAGTAGCAGGGCAAAATCACGTACTTTAATGAAGGCGGGCAGTTTGATTTTTTTAGGTCCGATGTCTTTCGGTGCTTCTTCTTTTTTTTCTCCCAAAGCCTCAAAGATCTGTTTGGCTAAATAGTTGTCTACTTTGTTGGCTCTTGGAGAAATAAAAAAACCTTTCGCTTTTGCTTTTACGCGAAGTTCGTGAATGGACATATTTAATTGTGAAGATAAGCTCGAAAGGTTCATCTCTTAATCCTTGTTGGTAATTGTAAATTGAAAATTTTAAGACCAAATCCTGTTAAGTATATCAGAAGAGTTAGCCAAAATCAATAAAAAACCGATCCCAATAGGACCGGGGAAGATACTTTAAAACGTTCTGTTTTTTCCGACTATCATTCTAAGCCTTTGCGGAATAATTTCCACCAAGGCCGGGGCTTTGGTAATAATTCTGCCCAGCATGGTAAGGCTGTAGCCTTGCGGTTGTAGAAATTGTACTTTTTTGCATTTGATTACCGTAGCCTTGGGCACTTTTTCCAACAAGCCTTCGGCAAGGTATTTTCTGTATCTTAAGATATCTGTTTTAGAGAGTTTTTCTAATATCAGCAAATCCAAAAGGCTGTCAGTAGGATTGGCGATTTTTTCACTCAGGGCAGAGGTAGAGCGTGTATTTACCACAAGTCCCCCGAGAGCGTTAATGCTGACGTTATAGGAATCATCAATCCTGATAGTTAAAGCTTTTGGTTCGGTCGAAAGCATTTTCATGCTTGCCCAGAGTCCTGCGCTTTTTAATTTTTGGCTTAAAACCCCGAATTCTAAGTAGCTTATAAAATAATTGCCGGCAATTTTGGCTAAATCGATTTTTTCAATTCTTCTGGCCGCGATGGTTTTAGCACCCGTGAACACGTCACGGCTTCCCAAAATTTTGGCCAAGTAAGAATTTTCATCGAAAGGAATAAAGCCTAAAATAAAGTCCCTGCCTTTTAGCGCGGCCAGCATTTGGTTAAATGTGTCGTCCGAACCGCAGGCGACCAAAGTGCGGATGCCCCTTTGGCTCGCGGTATCGACAAGGTCGGAAATGGACCGCAAGGGGGTAACGCGCGCAGTTTCCCCGGAAATTTTGAATTCAGCCAAAAGTCCCTGCAACTCTGTTTGCAGTTTTTCAAACTTGTCTATAGGAAGGCTGTGCTGGTCGAGGATGTAGTAATACATTAAAAATGTAAAGTGAAAAGTGCAAAATGAAAAATTTAGGTTTCGCTTCGCGAAAGCTATAAAAAATTATAGATATCCCGCAGGGATTCCATAACTTTTAGTTTTTATTTTTATTTTTTAATTTATTATTCTTCTTCCGGTTCCATTTCCGGCTTGCCGGATTTTGCACCGGCGGGTTTTTTACCGTTTGAGGATTTGGCGTCAACGGTTGCTCCGTTCATTGCGCATTTGCCGGAAAATTGCGCGCCGTCTTCCACTCTTAAAATCGCGCAGGCAATATCTCCCATAAGTTTCGCCGTACCCTGGAGAATAAGATGGTTGTTTATCTTTAAATTACCCTGAACTTCCCCGCCGATTACCGCGTTACCGGCATTAATATCCGCAGCCACCAGCGCGCCCGGTTTTATATAGACGCCTTCGCTGGTTTTAATCTTGCCATGCACCTGGCCTTCGATTTTAACGTTACCCTCGCTGTTAAGATCGCCTTGGATTTTTACACTCGGACCAACCACGGTTTCCGCCGGACCGTCCATTTTTTCCTCAAAGTTGTTTGTCATAATTTCGCCTTTCTTGTTTTTGCTTGATTAATAGTAATTCAGCTTTTTTTGTATTTTTTAGGTTTTGGTTTTTTCCGTCGCCTGCTCTATTGCCTTTTGTTCTTCTTCAGTGAGTTGCATTTCGCTTTGGCCGGAAGTAATTTTTTTGGTATAGACCCTGTTTTGCTGCCTTCCATGCATACTGGTGATTACGACTCCATTGCCGTGAACGTCAAGTAAGGCTATGCAGAAGCTGAAGTTGCCGCCCAAATCTTCAAAAGGATTAAACCTGACTACGCCGATTTTTTGGATGGAATAGCCTTGCGCTTCTTTCAGACGGTTCAAAGCCAGGCCTAAAGCGGCCTGTTCGTCGTAAAGATTTTTTAGCTCAGCTTTAAGCCCTTCTATTATATGTTCTAAATTCGCGCCTTTTTTTCCAGCAAAAAAGTTTTTGCGTAAGGTATTAAGAGAGCGAATTTGCCACAAGGCTATAACTGCCAAGGCAAGGGCCAAACCGCCCAAAATGCCCGCAATAGCGGTTAAATTGAAATTATCCATGTTTTTACTTTGGTTTTTTGGCTAAAGTATTGTAGCACCCTTGAAGACCTCTTTCAAATGTTTTAAAATATTGATAATTAACTTAGGAATTATGTCTAAAAAGCACAAGAAACATAACGTTTTGACAAACGCTTCTCTCGCTCCCTCAGACGAAGAAGCCATGGAGTATCGGGTAATTAAGCACGATTTGATTAAAGTGCTGGTTTTGAGCCTGATTTTTTTGGGAGCAATATTAGGACTGTTTTATTATAACCAGCAAAGCGGAGCGGTTGAGAATTGGTTTTCGCAATTGTTTTATTTCTAAAAACCCAGGTTTTAATCAACTAAACCCGCCCTAATTTAATGTTGGGACGTTTTTTATCACATATGATATTTTTTATTTTGATTTGTTTTTGATTGAGTGCTATTATATAGAAGTTATATCATAACTGATATATTTTAATGGAAAATAAGGTATTAAAAGAGCAAAAGAAAATAGGCGCGTTTATAACAGAGTTAAGGGATCTAAGGGGGCTTACTCAAAAGGAATTTGCTCGCGAGCTTAAAACCAGCCAGTCAGCCGTAGCCAGAATGGAGAATGGGCTCCAGAACTTCTCCACGGAGATGCTGGCTAAAATCAGTAAAGTTTTAAACCGCGAGATTATTACCCTGGCAGATCATAGCGTAAGCTTTAAGATTGAGGGTGGATATAGACTTTCCGGTGAGGTCGCAACTAAATCTTCCAAAAACGCTGTCGTGGCGCTTTTATGCGCAAGCTTGCTCAATGCAGGTAGAACCAGATTAAAGAACGTACCTAAAATAGAAGAGGTTTTCAGGGTAATTGAAGTGCTTGGCAGTATCGGAGTGTCGGTAAGGTGGCGGGGCAGCGATGTGGAAATTGTGCCGCCAAAGAAGTTAAGCTTAGAAAAAATCGACAAGGAAGCCGCCGCCAAAACCAGAAGTGTGCTGATGCTTTTGGGCCCGCTGGTTCATTGCTTAAAAAGTTTTGATTTGCCGCTGGCCGGCGGTTGTAAATTAGGACGGCGCACGGTAAGGCCACATTTGTACGCTTTGGAAAAGTTGGGAGTGGGCATTAAAACCACGCACGACCATTACAAAGTGAGCGTGGAAAGACTTAAGGCTGCTTCGGAAATTGTGCTGTATGAGACCGGTGACACGGTCACGGAAAATGCGATTATGGCCGCCAGTAGAATAAACGGCATTACTACCATCAAACTCGCTTCGGCTAATTATATGGTGCAGGATTTGTGCTACTTCTTGCAAAATTTGGGCATCAGGATTGAAGGCATCGGCAGTTCCACTTTGGTTGTGCACGGAAAGCCAAAAATTAAAAAGAATATCAGTTTTGCTTTAAGCGAAGACCCAATTGAAGCCATGCTGTTTTTGTCATTGGCGGCCACGACCAATTCATCTATCATCATTAGAAGGTGTCCAATTGACTTTTTGCGCTTGGAACTCTTAAAACTGGAAAAGATGGGCCTTAAATATAAAATTTTAAAACAGTATGAGAGCCATAACGGTTTTACAAACCTTGTGGACATTAAAACTTTTGAAAGTTCGCTTGTCGCGCTGGAAGAAAAAATTCATCCGCTTCCCTACCCTGGCCTGAATATAGACAACCTGCCGTTTTTTGTACCCATTGCTACGCAGGCAAAAGGTACTACGCTGATTCATGATTGGGTTTACGAAAATCGTGCCATATATTATATGGAGCTCAACAAACTTCGCGCCGACATTATTTTGGCAGATCCCCATAGAGTCTACATTGAAGGGCCAACAGAGCTTAAGGGGACGGAAGTCATTTGTCCTCCAGCTTTGCGGCCCGCCGCAATTATTCTTATTGCCATGCTGGCGGCTAAAGGCACGTCAATTTTAAGAAACGTGTATTCCATTAACCGTGGCTACGAAGATTTGGTTAAGCGTCTGCAAAAGTTAGGAGCGAAAATAGAGATTTTACATGGGTTCTAAGATAAAAACATCCCAATAGCTATTGGGATGTTTTTTTGTGCTAAAATATTGGCAAGATGGACTCTTTTGTTTTTGACTATATAAATTCCTGGGGACAGTGGATATACATTGGTATATTTATTGCCATGTTGATAGATGGCAATATTACGCTTTTGTTGGTTGGGTTTTTGAGTACCGCGGGAGTAACGAGTCCTTTTTATGGAATTTTGGCCTGTTTTGGCGGTGGTTTATTGGAACAGCTAATCTGGTATTGGATAGGCATAAGAATAAAAAATAGCGGCTCCAAAGCGACTTCCTGGGTTATTAGAATTACTAACCATTTTGATGAGCATTTCAGGCGCAGGCCTTTGCTTGCTTTGTTTATTTCCAAATTCATTTACGGCCTGCACAGAGGCTCCCTAGCGCGCGTGGCAGTAATCGGCGTGCCAATAAGGAAATTTTTAAAACAATCAGTGCCTGTTTTAATTGCCTGGGCGCTGATTTTATTTATTGTGGGTTTTTCCGTAAGCAAGCCGGTGTTTTATTTATTGGAGGACTATGTTCACTACGTCGGTTATGTGCTTTTGGGCTTGATTGTGGTAATAGTTTTGCTGGAACGTTTCGTGCTTTCGGGTAAGCTCAAAAAATTCTGGCAGAAGATATAAAAGGTATTAAAAAGATCCCGATGGCCATTGGGATCTTTTTTGGTGGTGTTTATTTGATAAAATCCGAACCCATTTTGAGCAAAATCCTGATTGAT
>CAZLQG010000016.1:0-22566 GCA_964561655.1 uncultured Candidatus Saccharibacteria bacterium
CTTTTCTTCCAGACGCTATTAAGCCCGTATTGAACATTATCAAGAGCGAGGTCGGCAAGCTACTTAAAATTTATCAATCGCAGAATGTAAAGGTTGAAAAAATTTTGCTGGTTGGGGGCGGCTCCAATTTGCCCGGGATAGTTGGTTTTTTTGATGACCTGCAGGCAGAGGTCGCTTTGGGCGAGCCGTATCAGGCAGTAGGTTACAGTCAGGAATTGGAAGCAGTTTTAAAACGATATTCTTTGAGCCTTCCGATTGCCATTGGGTTGGCCTTAAGAAAAGATTAAGCATAAAAACAAATGGCTCAGATTAATTTACTTAAACAGAAAAGCCAAGGCCAGAATTTTTTGCATTATTTGCCTTCGATTTTGGTCAAATTTTTGGCTGTTTTGTTGTTGGCCGTTTTGGTCTATTATGTTTGGTTATTTGTTAAGGCCAGGAGTGCAGAGAATGAAATACGTAATCTAGGACAGAAAATTGTGCAAGCAAGAAGTGACGTCGCGGCCGAAGAAGGCCGGGATAAACTGCTTACTCGCCAGGCGCAGCTTAAAGAGCTTGAAAATTTAGTCTCTGGTCATGTCTATTGGTCCAAACTTTTGCCGGCATTGTCTGAAGCGACTTTGAAGACAGCCAGCTATTCTAGTTTGCAGATTTTAGACGACGGAGATATTACTTTAGATGTTACCGTGCCGACTTTAGTCGATTTAGATAAATTTTTACAAGTATTTGATTTGCCGGAATTTAATAAGAATTTTAGCAATGTGCGGATAGGTGCTTTTCACAAAGTGCCGTCCGAGGACAAAATCGTTTTCAACTTTGAAGTCAGGATGAAATACAATCCAAAGCTTATAGAATACTAGGCCAATAATTTTAATTTTTAGGACTAGCGATTAATGGAGTTCCAAATCCACAAAAAAAGCCCGCAGGTTCCGCTCGTGTCTTCTATAAAGAGACGCACTCAAAACAATCTGGTGGAAGTTGTACTGTTGGTTTTGGTTATTGGGCTGTTTTTTTGGTTTATCGTAATACCTAAAAAAGCAAATCTTGTCGTTAAACAACAACGGGCCGCTGAGCTTAGGGTCGAAGAGGGGAAATTGTCTGGAGATTTAGCTCAGCTTAAGGCTTTGGTAGAAGAATTGAAGGCAAATTCAAACAACGTTGCTAAGCTGGACGAGGCTCTGCCGTTAACACAAAATACCGCACGAGTTCATTTATTAGTTGAACAAATGGCTCGTTCATCTGGGGCAACAATTTCAGACCTAAATGTCGTAGGAGAAAGTGAGGCAGTAGTAGCAGGTAATGTTGAAATTTTAGATAATCCATTTACAGTCGCCAGAAGCAGAAAAACTTTAGATGTGTCGGTCAATGTTTTGGGGAGTTTTGATCAACTTAAAGCTTTCTTACAAAAATTGGAAAAAAACGGCCGAATTTTTAATGTGGCAGCCTTGGGAATAAAGGGTACAGAAGAAGGCTTATTGGAACTTAGGCTTAATTTGGAAGCTTATTATTATGCTCCATAAATTCATGCAGGATTTGAGGTTTTATTAAAATGAACAAAAAGACAATAATACAACTCGTGGTTATTTTGGCAGGTTTTATTGGAAGCGCGTTTGTGCTTTACAATGGCTTGTTCAAAAATAGGTCAGAGCCGCCAAGCCAGCCCGCGATAATTAGCAATTTGTCCGAAGGCGAGTTCCAAACCGGCGAAATTGCCACAGATAAAATCTTGCCTTACGGGAATGAGTTGGATTTTTTGATACTTCAAAAAAACCGACAGGAATACGGAATTATTAAATATCCCAAATTGGACCCGGAGTGGGAAGTGGGCATTTCTGAAAATCAATTAGTCAAACCGCCGCCCAAGAAAGCCTCAATTGAGTAAGTTTAGAAGTATTTTAGTTCTTTCATGAATCAGCCGGTGAAAACAGATTATTCCCAAGGTTTTGGAAAGTTTTTAGAAGACAACGGTTTTGTTAAACCGGATGTTTTAAATAAACTTGAAACCTTGGAAAAACAGCGGGGGCAAAATCTGTCGCAGTTGATTTTATCTGAAAAAATTTTGGAGGAAGAAGAACTCGCACAAGCTAAAGCGGCTTTTTTTAATATTCCTTATGTTGATTTAAGGAAGATTCACGTTCTCCCCCAGGTTTTAAGCCTGATTCCTCAGGAATCAATGAATTTTTATAATTTTGCCCCGTTTGAACTTAGGGGTGATGTTTTGAAGGTCGCAATCACTGACCCGGCTAACCTATCAGCTTTAGAAGCTTTGGAATTTTTAGGACAGAAACAGAATTTGCAGGTTCAGCTGTACTTGGCTTCCGAGACTTCTATAGGTATTATTATTGGCAAAAAGCAGAACTTAAAAAGGGTGGTGGGCGAGGCTTTAAAAGATATCCAGATTAAAGAGAAGGCCGAAGCGTCTCAAAAAAAGCCGATAACAGAAACCAAAAAACTGGAAAGACCCGAAGATATTGAAGAAGCGCCGATCATTAAAATTGTAGATGTAATTTTGTCTAATGCCATTGAAGCCAGCGCTTCGGATATCCATATTGAACCGTCGGAAAAGGATGTAAGAGTACGTTATCGGATAGACGGCATTTTACACACTTCGTTGATGCTGCCTAAAAATATTCTTGCGGCAGTGGTGACAAGAATAAAAATCCTTTCCAATCTAAAAATAGACGAATCTCGTTTGCCTCAGGACGGGCGTTTCCACGTGGATGTGGGGAAAAAATCGGTTGACTTGCGTGTTTCCATTCTGCCCCTTATTTACGGTGAAAAAGTAGTCATGCGTATTTTGGATAAAACCGGTTCAGTGCCGACGTTGCAGCAGCTTGGGCTGCAAGGCAGAGCGCTTACTTGGGTACAGGAAAATATTAAGAAAACGCATGGAATTTTCCTTATCACCGGCCCTACCGGAAGCGGTAAATCAACGACTTTGTATGCGGTTTTATCAATCCTTAATACTGCCTCAGTCAATATTGTAACCTTGGAGGATCCGGTGGAATATTTTATTGAAGGCGTAAACCAAAGCCAGGTCAATCCCGACATTGGTTTGACTTTTTCCACCGGTTTGCGCAGCATTTTAAGGCAAGATCCTAATATTGTAATGGTCGGAGAAATCCGCGACAAGGAAACAGCGGAATTGGCTGTCCACGCGGCTCTTACCGGCCACTTGGTATTTTCCACACTGCACACGAATAATTCTATCGGCGCCATGCCAAGGCTTATAGACATGGGTATTGAGCCGTTTTTATTGGTGGCTTCGGTTAACGAAGTTATAGCCCAGCGTTTGGTAAGAAAAATTTGTCTTCATTGTAAAAAAGAAATCCCCTTGACAGCGCTTGTTGAACAGGAGATTAAAAAAAATTTGGTTGGGATTTCCGAAGATTATTTTGAAGGCATAGACAAGAATCAAATCAAAATTTATAAAGGCGAAGGCTGCGATAAGTGCGGCAATACCGGCTATTCAGGAAGGATGGGGATTTTTGAAGCCTTGCCGGTGACTACAGAAATACAGGACTTAGTCCAAAAAAGATCTCCAGCCTCCAAAATTTACGAAATTGCTTCCAAGTTGGGTATGATTACCCTAAAACAGGACGGCATAGTGAAAGTTTTAAAAGGCATAACTACCATAGACGAGGTAATTAGGGTAACCACCGAGTAATTGAACAAGAATGACCATGATTGCCCAAGATTGCCAAGAATTGGAATTCAAATCATGTTCAATCTTTCCCGCCTGCCTGAGCCTGTCATTAAAGTCTAGAAAAATTTAAAAAGTTAGATAATTATTGGTAGCCATTGGCCTATATAAAACAGGCTATGGCGGGCAGGTAAATCTTATTTAATCTTGGTTAATGTTTATGGCTTATTTGTATCGGCAAAAAATAAATCTATTGGAGCTTGCTCCGGCAAAGCTACAGCCTAAGACTGTACTTTTGGCGGAACCGGAAGAATATTTATTGGCTCTCTATTCGGGTTATTTGCACAACAGTAATTTTAAAGTTCACCACTGCGATCAAGTTGAGCTTTTGGAGGATATGATAATTAGGCATTCGCCTCATATATTAATTTTAAGTGTCCATTTTTTTGAGCAGCCGGCAGAAAATTTACATTTGCTGCGCAGACTTAAACACAACTATCCTTCTTTACCCATAGTAACCGTCGGTTATAAATTAAACAGCGACCATTTAAGACAGTTTATGTCGGCCGGTATTGATAGTTATATAGAAAGGATGCTTACCAGGCCAAAGGATATTATTATGGTGATCAATACCATTTTCAATCTCTAATTAACAAAATAAAAACTATGTATAAAGCCAATGAACTAGAACTTAATAAACTGCTTTCCGTGGTTCTGGAAAGGGATGCTTCGGATTTGCATTTAATGGTTGGTGAGCCTCCTGTAATCCGTGTGGATACCCAATTGATACGCTTAGACAATTATCAGGTTTTAAGCAACGACGGCATTTCTGATCTCTTAGATGTTTTGCTGTCTGAAGAGCAAAAGAAAATATTTGAAAAGCAAATGACGATTGATTTTTCTTACGCTTTTAAAGATAATGTTCGTTTCAGAGTGAATGCCTATAAACAAAAAGGGGTATTGGGCGTAGCATTGCGCGTTATCCCTAACCAGATTAAAACCATTGAAGAGCTTAACCTGCCTTCAATACTTAAAAGGTTTACTGAAAGGAAACAGGGATTGGTCTTGGTTGTCGGCCCTACTGGGCATGGCAAATCTACTGCCTTGGCTGCGATGATAGATGAAATTAATAATACCCGCAGTGAGCACATTTTGACAATCGAGGATCCCGTGGAATTCGTGTTCACCCCGAATAAGTCAATTATTAGCCAGCGTGAAGTGCACTTAGATACTCCGGATTTTGCCATTGCCCTAAAGGCCGCTTTACGTGAAGATATCAATATAGTGTTGGTTGGAGAAATGAGAGACTTAGAGTCGGTTTCTACTACTTTGACGATTGCAGAAACTGGTCATTTGGTTTTTGCAACGCTTCATACAAACGATGCGGCCCAAAGCATTGACCGTATTGTTGATGTGTTCCCTTCAGGACAGCAGCAGCAAATCAGGGGACAGCTGGCCAGCGTTCTTGCGGGCGTGATTTCTTTAAGGCTGTTACCTAAGGTCGGTGGCGGGCGGATTCCGGCTTACGAAATTTTGGTTGCCAATCATGCGGTAAGGAACGTTATAAGAGACAATAAAGTTTATGAAATTCCCAATATCATCCACACGAATTTAGAAGAAGGTATGGTGCCTTTGGATAAGACATTAGCATTGTTAGTTAAGCAGGGCCAGGTAGAATTTGAAGTGGCGCAGAATTTTGTACTGGATAATGAGTATTTCTTGTCATTAATATCGTAAAAGCACGATTAGATTTATGACCCAGTAATACAACATTCAATAAGCTCTGCTTGTTGTCACAGTTTGGAAGGATTTAGAGGATAAAAGATAAGCATTTTAAGATAAGTTTATATTTTTATTAAGCAGAGCTTTGCCAAACGTCTAATCTTAAGAAGTATAAATGTACAATATAAGAAAAATGTGTTTATTATTAAACTTTATTTCAAACGTTAACCAGACGTTTGGAATTGAATGTTGATATACTGGGATGAAATTTTTTTATCGAGCCAGAAACAAGGAAGGACAAATAAAAGTCGGCACTGTGAGCGCCTCAGACCAGGGGCGTGCTGAAGAACTCTTGGCCGAAAACGGGCTTTTAATTATTAGCTTGGAAGAGAGGGAGGACTCAGTTTTAGAAAGATTAAACCCTTTTGGCAGGATGGTTAGAAGTAAGGACTTAGTGATGTTCTCAAGGCAAATGGCCACTTTAATTTCCGCTCGCGTGCCGATCTTGCAGGCTTTGAGGATTTTGCTTGACCAAATTACAAACAAATATTTATTAACAGTCTTAAGAGATTTAATATCATCCGTGGAAAACGGCGAGAGTTTATCTTTGGCCATGTCCAAGCATGGTAAGGTATTTGGAGGCGTCTACGTCAGCTTGGTAAAGTCCGGCGAGGCTTCAGGAACTTTGGATAAGTCTATGCTATATTTAGCCGACCAGCTGGAAAAGGATTATGAACTTAAGCGCAAGGTCAAAGGCGCGATGACGTATCCGATTTTCGTGGTGACGGCTTTGGGCATAGTGGGAATTTTGATGTTTAAATTTATTTTACCCAAACTTACTGCGGTTTTGGAAGAGCAGGGAGGAGAGTTGCCTGTTATCTCTAAAGGTTTGATTGCTTTCAGCAAATTTTTTGACCAATTTTGGTGGGTAATTATTTTAGGGATTGCCGCCGCGATTTTATTGCTTAGGTTTTATATTTCAACAATCTCCGGCAGATACCGCTGGGACAGATTGAAAATTCATCTGCCGGTAATCGGGGATATATTTAAAAAAATATACCTTTCCAGGTTTTCCAGAAACCTTTCGACTTTGGTTTTAGGCGGCATTCCGATCATTAAAGCTTTGCAGATAGTCAGCGATATTGTTAACAATGTTATTTATAGGGATATTATTCTGGAATCAGTGGCAAAGATTGAGGCCGGGAAGAGCATTAGCGAGGGCCTTTCCGGGCACCCTGAATTTCCTTCTTTGGTTACTCAGATGTTGAAAGTCGGGGAACAAACAGCGCAACTGGACGACATTACGGCAAAGTTAGCGAGTTTTTATGAAAAGGAAGTTGATGCAAAAATTTCCACTTTAACTACGCTTTTAGAGCCGATAATTATAATAATTTTAGGTATTGGCGTTGGCCTGTTGGTTGCAGGCATATTGTTGCCGATCTATAACCTTGCCAGCACCGCGGCCTAATTTAAATGAACAGATAATTTTAATTTATGGTTTTTAGTTATTAGCTATTCGTTATAGGTCATTAATTTGGATGCTGTGTATAACTTTCCTTGTCTGATAGACTTTATTTATGTCATAATATTATTAACTAAAAATTAAATTGACAATATTTAATTAGTATAGAAATTGAATATTTTCAATTTATATTATTTCGTAAAGATTGGGGGTGAAAAAATTGAGAAATAAAAACAAAGGTTTCACTTTAATCGAACTTTTAGTGGTTATTGCAATCATCGGTCTTTTGGCCTCTGTGGTTTTGTTGGCGTTAAACTCGGCTCGAGCCAAGTCCAGGGACGCCAAGAGAATTGCTGACATGAGGCAGCTGGCTTCTGCTATGGAATTGTATTTTAATGACTATAGTCATTACCCAACCAGTAGCGGCGGAGGCACTCTGGCTAAGCTAAGCACTACTGTTGCTCCGGGTCTTTCTCCTAATTATATTGGTCTAGTTCCTGAATCTCCTACTCCGGCAGATACTCCATGTACACCTGCAAACAATGAGTATTTGTATGCAGCAGGAACTACCAGCGGAGCTGCTTACACTATGACTTTCTGTCTAGGTGGTCAGACTGGCGGGTACCCAGCGGGTCTTCATACTATGACGCCGGCTGGTATCCAATAATTTGTTTAGGTTTGATTAGTTAGAAATATGTATCCCTCTCGCCCGTTGGCGAGAGGGATACATATTCGACATTTCTAATGCGGTTAACTTTTTATTTTGGCAATCATATAAGTAAAGCCGTCCCCATCTTTACAGTCATTTTTGTGGCTGTTATTTTTTTATTGGTAATTTTAGGAGGCATATCATCCGGGAAAAAATCCGCTCAAGCAAATTTAATAATTCAAAATGCACAAAATTTATCCGGCGCTTTGTATTATTTTTATGGCGACCAGGATAGGTTTCCAACGGTTTTAGAATTTCAGAATAAGGACATTATGTTAAATTATCTTTCCTCTTTCCCGCCCGCGGATTTTATTTCTGAAACATGCCCGGAAAATTATATTTATAAAAGGCCTTCATCAAAAAGTTTTGAATTATTTTTTTGTTTGCCTAAAGGCGCTCAAGAATACAGCACCGGATGGAATAAATATGAGGCAGGAGGATAAGATTAAGGTTTAGGTTAATTTTTGCCGCCCTTGTATTTAAATGTTTGGAATTTTAAGATCACCTTTCAGGGAAAATAGAATTTTTGGTATACTGGCTTTGGCCGTTTTGGCAGTGCCTTTGCTTTTTAGCGTCTACGCATACGAAAATTTTGAAAGCGTTAAGTATCCGCTTTTTTTGATATTTACAAGTTGGGCATTTTTGGTTTTTTTAAAAAAAATTAAGATTTCAACTTCTGGAATTTTTTCAATTAGGTTCCACAAGCCTGTTTTTGGGATTCTGCTTTTGCTTTGGCTTTTCGCCTTGCTGTCTACTTTAAGCTCTTTTGACTTGCTAAATAGTTTTTTTGGTTTTTATTATCGTTTTACCGGAAGTTTTTTATTTTGGAGCTGTTGGATTGTTTTTGTATTTCTGCTTTTGCAGATTTTAAATAAAGAGCGGTTGTCTTTTTTGTCTAAACTTTTAGTTTTTGACGCGGGAATCATTGCCCTGCTTGGGTTCATACAGAGTATGGGCGTAGCCTTTTATGAAGGATTGACTATCGCAGGGTTTATTCGGGCCCCAAGCCTTTTAGGTAATCCGAATTTTTCTTCGCTTTTTTTGGTGGGCGTTTGCCCTTTGGCTTTGGCGCTTTTGTATAAAAGTGAAAGATTTGCTTTTCGCGCTTATTACGCGGTAGTTGCGTTTTTTAGCATTTTTACAATATTGGTACTGGCAAGCCGGGCGGCAATATTAGGCCTTTTGGCCAGCTTTGTCATTGGGCTGGGACTGTTGGCCTGGACCAAATTCGGCAAGCAATTTTTACTAAAAATCGTTTTGACTTTTGGTCTGTTTGCGGTTTTAGGTTTGTTTGTGTTGCAAGTTAGCCGTGGCGGATCCTTTTTTGAAACTCTAGATTTTTCTGAAACTAATACTAAGCTTCGCCTGCAGGTTTGGAGCCAGAGTTTATCGGTCATATCCGAATTTCCCTGGCTTGGTGGCGGACCCGGCACTTTCCATATTTTATTTGAGCAGAGCCGGGGTAGCGATTTAGCCGGGCAGGGGGGAATATTTGACGACGCTCATAATTTATATTTGCAACTGGCCGCTACTTCAGGTTTGCCCTTTTTGTTGGTATTTTTGATTTTGTTTTGTTTGGCGGCATTTTTGGCTGTAAAAAAACTCAAAACCACACCGGATATACAGGCTTATTCGTTTTTGGTCGGCTTGTCTGGAGTTTTAGTTGGTGCCGCTTTTAACCCGGTGCCTCTGTCGCTTTATTTGCTTTTGGGAGTTTTATTTGCAGGTTTAACTTATGAATCTACGCAGCAGTTTCAGTTCAAAATCCCAATTGTCTTTAGGCTGCCAGTAGGCCTTTTTGCTTTTTTTATTTTAGCGTTCGGTTTTGCGGTTATTGTAAGTGAGCATATTTTTTTCTACGGCTATCAGAAATATTTTGAAGATGATTTTAAACAAGCGCGAGTTTTGAGCAATCTTGCCTTAAAAATCAACCCTACCAACCAGTTGTATTATCTATATAAGGCCGGAAGCGCCATTAGGTTTAATCAGCAGCCTGACAAAATTGTTCCCGAAATTCAGCGGGTTGTGGAATTGCACCCCCAGCAGGCCGGAAGTTTTGTTATGGCATCAAATTTGTACCATTTGTGGTATATGCAGAACAATGAGTCTGAGCATCTCGAGAAAGCCATAATAAATTTGGAAAGGGCGCTTCGTATGGATCCGTATTTCGCCGAACGTTATGGTCAATTGGGGCTTTATTATTACGAATCAGGGGATTTAATATCCGCTAAAGAGAATTTAAATCGTTGTCTTTCTTTAGAAGAAACTTATTTTCCTGCCTGGATGCTTTTGGCAAAGATTTATCAGCTTGAAAATGACCGCCCGAAGGCTTTATTTGCTTTGGAAAAGGCTTATAAACTGCAGCCAAATATTTTTCAGGTAAGGCAGATTTGGAGCATGGCCAAAAACACTCAAGAAATTCAGGCGGTTCCCATAGAAATCTTGATTGGCAGAGGAACTTTGGAATAAGCTAAAATATGAAAATATGGAAATTTTGAATTTAGTTTTAATTTTTATTTTAGGAAGCGCAGTAGGAAGTTTTTTAAACGTGGTTATTTTGAGGCTTCCCAAGGGTCAAAATTTGCGTGGCCGCAGCGCTTGCCCTGCCTGCGGCAAAACATTGTCAGCCTCCGAGCTTGTTCCGCTTTTGAGCTTTTTGTGGCAGAAAGGCAAATGCAAGCGCTGCGGCAGAAAAATTTCCGCAAGATATTTTTTGATTGAATTGATCACAGCAACGGTTTTTTTAGCAACTTGGATATTTATTTCCCCGAAAGATTTAACAGATTTTTTACTTTTGACAAAATGGCTTTTGGGCTTAAGCGTTTTTATCGCGGTTTTCGTAATAGATTGGGAGCATTATTTAATTTTTGACAGCGTTGTATTTACAGGTTTGTTGGGCGTAAACGCGCTGAATTTAGTTTTAGATTATGCAAAGCAGGCTGGGCTGGTCGGTTTTTCGACGAATTTTTTTGGCGGCATATTTGCCGCGCTTTTGGCAGCTTTGCCGTTTTTTGCTTTATGGTTTTTTTCCAAAGGCAGGTGGATGGGTTTTGGGGATGTAAAATTGGCGTTATTTTTAGGCGTCGTCTTTGGCTGGCCTCTCGTTTTAGTTAATTTGTTTTTGGCAGTATTTTCCGGCGGGATAATTTCATTGTTGTTGTTGCTTTCCGGTAAAAAGAGCCTAAAGAGCCAAGTGCCTTTCGGGGTGTTTTTGACTTTTTCGGCAATGCTAACGATTTTTTTTGGACAAAATATGATGGCATGGTATTTGTCTTTAATTGGTTTTTAAGGCTATAATGATAATGATTGTGAGGACAAGATAATGAACATGCTGAAACAAACATACAATTGGCGCAGGGGGTTTCTAGGGTTTATCCAGCCCCGACATAATGTCGGGGCTGGGTTTACCATAATTGAACTTTTGGTGGTGTTAAGCGTTATGGGTATTTTAATTACATTGATAGTGGCAAATTTGGCCGGACAAAGGAGTAATCAAAAGCTTAAAATAGCACAGAATGAACTGGTTACGAATTTCAGGAAGCTGCAAAGCTTTACTCTTGCCTCCCGCAATCTTCCCGATGGTCAGTCGGTGCAATATTATATCTTGAAATTTGATTTATCTAAGCCGGACCGCTACACCATTGAAGTACTTTATGACGTTTTAAGTTCACCCGGATTGGCGTCTGTTGAAACCGTGTTCTTTCCGGAGGGTATTCGGCTGGCGGTGAATGATCCTATTGTTATCAATCGTCCTTCGGTGATCCCTACTCAAAAAAAACCCGCGTATCCAAACGGTTGTGCTTTAGTCGCTTTTAAATTACCGTTTGCTAAAACCCTTATTTCCTATGCTTCTACTGACGGCTGTAAACAGGATAACTGGAATCCCAGCACGGACGATTATGAAAAAATTATTAATTTTGTTATTAATGTCAATAATTATCCCGTAAGCGCCGACTCCGAAATAATCATTAATTTAGCCGATAAAGACGGGAAATTATCACGCAGCGTGAGTTTGGATGGAGTTACGGGCTTGGTTAACTTTTAGGTATTAAAAATGCTTAAGATTTTTAAAAAATCCAAAGGACAGACATTAATTGAAACTTTAGTTGCAGTATTCATTTTAACCATGGGCATAACCGCGGCTGTGGGCCTCGCGATTTTCGCTCTTTCTTCGTCCAGTTCGGTAGCCAAGCAAATTATAGCCACGGGTTTGGCCAGGGAAGGTATAGAGGCGGTTAAGAATATGAGGGATACCAACTGGCTTAAAATAGCCAGTATTGATACAAATTGTTATGACTATGAGACCGGTAGCAATAATGCGCGATGCTATAAGTCTTGGCTAAACCCTCCTGAAAGTGATAATTTTGATTTAGATCCTCCCAGCGATGAAAAAAGTTATAGTCTGGAAATAGATCCTTCCGGCCAGCTTTTCTGGGATTTAAAAATTGAAAACAGCAAATATGGGTTGGACTTCGACAGTAATATTTCCGGCCTTTCTTTTAAAGGTTTTTATAAACCCAATACTGTTAATAATTTTGGAAGTTCGAATTTTTACAGAAAAATAATTTTAAAGACCAACGGTGTTAATGATGATTCCCCATATAACCGGAATATCGGCCCCAAGCTTCAGGTAATTTCCCAAGTTTGGTGGACGGATAAGAATTGTCCCAGAAGCGCGAACTGGCCGGGTTTGGGTAAATGTTCGGTGGAAATCCAGACCAATTTGACCAATTGGAGAAATTTTTAGACAGAAGTTATGAATATAAAATTAAAAATGAAAAATAGGCAGCAGAATTATCAGGCTGGTTTTACCTTAATGGAGATAATCGTGGCCACTACAATTTTTGCTTTTGTAAGCGCCGGTTTGATGGCGCTGTTTAATTTGACTTTAAAAATCAACCGCCGCGCGGAAGCCCTGCGCCAAGCTACTCAGGGCATGAGAAGTTTTATGGAATTTTTGGTGAAAGACGTGCGCAACGGGCAAATTGATTATTTTGTTATAAACGGAACCGTTAAAGCTTCTGCAATCGGTCCCTGCGGTCCGCCTTCTATTGTGGGACAGTCTACATATTTATCTAAAGAAAACAAGCTGGGTATTATAAGCCCGGAAGGCATTGAGGAGTGCGTGTATTTTGGTAACGAGTCGGGAATTTATGC
Organism: uncultured Candidatus Saccharibacteria bacterium; assembly: GCA_964561655.1. Taxonomy (GTDB): domain Bacteria; phylum Patescibacteriota; class Doudnabacteria; order UBA920; family UBA920; genus CAZLQG01. Next base: position 12,694 of record CAZLQG010000016.1, read on the forward strand.
TTTGCCCAACGATTTTATTGAGCCCGCAGGCACTTTAGTTCTTGAAAGGTCAGACGGCATAAAAAGAATTTTAAATCCTCCGAATTTCAGAGTGGAAAATTTGATGTTTCTAATTAGGCCGCCAAAAGATCCATATACAACTACAGGGGGCCTTGTTGAAGTCCAGCCTTTTGTAACTATAATTGCTAAGTTTGTAACCCAGCTTTCTACAGGTGAGGATTACCCTATTTATTATCAGACATCCGTTTCAACCAATAAATATGACGTTCCTAAAGAATAAAATGCGAAATACGAAATACCAAAAACGAAACGTTCGGGAAGCGGGAGTTACTTTGCTTTTAGCCATTTTGGTGCTGGCTTCAATTTTGGCTATTAGTTTTAGTTTGGCGACTATATTGTTTACAGAGGTAAGAACTTCCGGCGATCTTTTGAGGACCGAACCGTCTTTGTACGGTGCCCAAGCTTTAACCGAAGAGGCAATTTATAAAGTGAAGAGAAAAGTGCCGTCGGCGCAGATAAATTATTCCACCCGAATTGGCAGTGTTTCTTTAAATAACCCGCCGCCAATTGAGAGCAGCACCACTACACCGGTATATCAGGCAAGAGTGGTAGCAGGTACAGATTTTTACAGTACCCTAAACCGTTATGCTCTTTATGATACTTCTAATCCCGACCCAACGGTAGGGAGCCAATATGGACGAGTTAAATTAACTTATTTAACTACCGGCAACAGCGGTTCTCTTTCTGTTTACGTCTGCCAGTTTGACCCTAACGCTGGACCAGATGAATATCAAAATCCGCCGCCTTGTTCTAACCCGGCTGATTCCACCTATTGGCTTGAACGCGGCTATCTTTTGGACGAGGGAGAGTCGAAAAGCTGGAATTTGAATTCTAACTTGCAGCAAGAGCTAACTATTTTTAACAGTGGAAGCAGCGGGGATATTTATGTGCAAATAGAGGCTTTCGGTCCTTCTCCGAGCTTTGTGCCCAAAGGCATTCCTTATGCGGGAGAGGTTTCCGTGGAAGTAAATGGGGAGTTTGGGGATGTATCCAGAAAAATTCGCGCGTTGATTCCGGCAAATTAGAAAAGAAATTTAAAAAATCCGTTCCGACGAAATGCCAGAACGGATTTTGAGTTTTTTAAGATTATTTAGGAATTTTTAAGACTAACCCAGGCTTTAAGGCGAAAGGAGCTTTAAGGTTGTTAAGAGTCGCTAAAGTAGTCCAACTAATATTGAATTTTTGGCTGATATTAAAAAGCGTGTCTCCTTTGACTACTTGGTATTCAACAAATTGAACCTGATCAAGATCTCGCGCCGTTTTTTCGTCGCTTGCTCCCAGAACTTGTGGTTGGTTTTGCGAGCTGTCTTGCCCGTTTCCTCGGAAAATCAATAAGACTGCGTTAATCCCCAGCCCTATCGCTAAAATCAAAAACAGCGTGCTGGTGATTTTTAATATCCGGTTTCTGGAAAATCCTCTGCCCACCCCGAATTTCAGCCTTGGCGAAAGTTCAAGCCTTTTTTTGTTTCCGAAGAAAGCCATTTGTTGTTGATGTTTTCGTTTAAATCAGTTTCTTTAAGTTAATTTTACCATAGATAAAGTAAGGTTGTCATTGTGGATAAATATGGATTTAAGATTTTAGGTATAAGATTTAAAATTTGAGTAGCAAAGTACCTATAGAAATAGTATAATGTAGTAAATAATCGGGTTTATGATGGATAAAAAAACCGCTGAAATAAGGGCGAAAAAACTAAGAAATGAAATTAACGAGCTTCGTTATCGTTATCATGTTTTGGACGACCCTAAAGTGACAGATGAAGTTTATGATTCTTTAACCAGCGAGTTAAAAGAGATAGAAAAACAGTACCCGCAGCTGCAATTTTCTGATTCGCCTATAAATAGGGTGGGCGGTGAGCCTTTAGAGAAATTTAAAAAAGTCCAGCATCCCAGCCGCATGCTTTCTTTAAACGACGCTTTTGAGGAAAAAGAGCTTTTGGACTGGCATGAAAGGGTCAAAAAATTGCTTGGGACGGGAAGAGCTTTGGAATTTTACTGCGATTTAAAAATGGACGGTTTAGCGGTGGAGCTGGTATATCGTCAGGGACAATTGGAAACGGGATCAACCCGGGGTGATGGTGTGATTGGAGAAGATGTTACCCAGAATTTAAAAACCATAGAAGATATCCCCTTAACCATTAATCATCAATCTGGCCGGCTCATAATAAGAGGAGAGGCGTTTATTGGCAGAAAAGAATTTGAAAGAATTAATAAAGAGCAGGAAAAAAGACAAGACAAAATTTTTGCCAATCCCCGGAATGTGGCGGCTGGCAGCATTCGCCAGCTTAATCCCAGAATTACGGCTTCCAGAAAAATAAGTTTTTACGCTTACGGAGTTTACGGAACGGGCGAAGAGTATTTTAACAAATTTCCTACCAAATTCAGCGAACACCAGTTTTTAAGAAAAATAGAAATAAAAACTAACCTAGAAGGCAGGGTTTGCCATAGCTTAAAGCAGGTTTTAGATTTCCATCAGCGCTGGATGAAAAATCGGAGTAAGTTAGACTACGAGATTGACGGAATAGTTGTAGTCGTAAACGACAATCGTTTGTTCCAGCGTTTGGGCGTAGTAGGGAAAGCTCCAAGAGGGGCGATAGCTTATAAATTCGCGGCCAAGAAGGCAACAACCATCATTGAAGATATAATCGTGCAGGTTGGTAGACAGGGGAATTTGACGCCTGTGGCAATACTTAGGCCTGTCAAAGTCGGGGGCGTTACTATTAGCAGGGCCAGTTTGCACAACGAAGACGAAATAGGGCGCCTAGGGCTTAAGATTGGCGATACAGTGGTGGTAGAACGAGCCGGGGATGTTATTCCCCAGGTTGTGGGAGTTCTGCCAAAGCTTAGGACAGGCAAAGAAGAGAAGTTTTTAATGCCTAAAAAATGCCCGGTTTGCGGCAGCCAAACAGAACGCCGTTTGATATCTGAAAAAGAGAGTGAGGGAGTTGCCACGGTTTGTAGTAATAAAAATTGTCCGGCAAAAAATTTAAAAGCCATAGAACACTTGGTGAATGTTTTTGAAATTTATGAAATTGGCCCTAAAATTATTGAACGCTTTAAGGACGAAGGGTTGATTACGGATGCGGCGGATATTTTTACTTTAAAAAAGGAAGACATAGAGGGCCTGGCAAGGTTTGGAGAAAAGAGCGCGGAGAATATTATTGCTTCAATAGACCAATGTCGTAAAGTATCCTTAGCGAAATTTATTTATGCGCTCGGGATTTTGCATGTGGGAGAAGAAACTGCAATAGACCTCGCGGAGCATTTTGGTTCAGTAGAAAAAATGTCCGCCGCTTCTTTTGAAGAACTGGATAGCATTGAGAATATTGGCGGGGCAGTAGCTAAGTCTATTTTTGAATATTTTAAAGATAAACATAATTTGGAATATATTCATCGTTTAATCAAGAACGGCGTGGTTGTTAAAAAGCAAAAACCAAACATCAAGAAACAAACGGGACCGCTCGCGGGCAAGAAGGTTGTTGTTACAGGTGCATTAGAGGGTATGTCGCGGGAAGAGGCGAAGAAAGCAGTAAGACAAGCCGGTGGCGACTGGGTATCTTCCGTCTCCAAAAATACCGACTACGTGGTGGTTGGCAGTGAGCCGGGAAGCAAATATGAGAAGGCAAGGATTTTAGGGGTAAAGATCATAGGGGAGGCTGACTTTTTAAAATTGTTGAAATGAGTACCATAGAAACGAAAAGAAATGACAAGGGGGAGTGGGTATCAAGCGGGAGAATTTCTGAAAGGACAGAAGAAACGAGCCCGGAAAAGCGAGAAGCGATTACAGAAATACTTGAACCTTTTTTCCCTCCGTTTGATCCTTTAATGTCCTCTATATATTATCCTGAATTGAGGGATAAATATATCAAAGCAGAAATATTAGATAGGGAAGAAATTGATGAAATAGTCAAACCTTATGCAATTGCGAATCTTAAAGCAGTCTTAAAAAGTGAGACTTTTGATGTTTTCATTTCAACAACAAACAAATGGGTAAAAATGGGAGTTCTTAATGAAGATGATAAGATAGAGTTGTTTACATTAGAACAAGTAAGAAATATTGCGTTAAAACATATAAAACAGCTAATAGATAGTGCCTGGAGAAGACGAAAGTATGTTGAATACCCGAAAGAGTACACATCTTTATTAGATAGCTATGTATTTGAAGGAGTAGTTACCTCCGAAGAAACCCAAAAATTATGGGAAGAGCCGTTAAGAGGAAGTTCTTAATAAACCACCTGATTGTAGGGCAATCGTATTTGCTTTCGAGGGGGTAAAGTATTAGAATAAAAACACAGATAATTTAACTATAAATATATGCCTTATATAGTAATAATCATATTAGTAGTTTTGGTACTTATTTCGCTTCGTCAGATAAACCAATATCAAAGAGGCGTAATGTTCACCATGGGGCGGTTTACGGGCATTAAGAATCCGGGTTGGCGCTTAGTTATCCCAATTTTTCAGAGTATGAAAAAGGTGGATATGCGCGTTAAAGCCGTAGATGTTCCTGACCAAAAAGCCATTACCAAAGACAATATCGCGGTCGGGGTAAACGCCGTTATTTACTATAAAGTGGCAGACGCGGCTAAAGCTATTTTGGAAGTAGAGAATTTTTTCCACGCAGTGTCGCAATTGGCGCAGACTACTATGAGAAACGCGGTTGGTGAGGTTGAGTTGGACGAACTTTTAAGCCAGAGAGATAACATTTCAGATAGAATTAAGATCATTGTAGACAAAGCCTCAGACGCTTGGGGAATTAAAGTGGACAATGTTGAGCTTAAAGATGTGGCTCTTCCTGTTGATATGGAGCGAACCATTGCCAAGCAGGCGGAAGCAGAGCGTGAAAGAAGGGCTGTAATTATTAAGGCAGAAGGAGAAGTGGCTGCTGCTGCCAATATGGCAAAAGCTGCGAGTATTTTGAACCAGTCTACCGGAGCCCTGCATCTTCGCACTTTGCAGTCCGTAAACGACCTTTCTTCCGACCAGTCCAATACTGTAATCTTTGCGCTTCCTTTGGAAATACTTCGTGCATTTGAAGGGTATAATAAAATTACTCAAAAGAAACTCAATCAATAATTAGTTCAGTGTCATTCCCGTGCCCCGTTCGCTAGACGTTTACGCTCAAGGCGTAAGCGGGAGAGAAGCGGGAATCCGGTAATTAGGAATAAAATTTTTATCAACAGAGGGATTTCCGAGCTAGCCTTTTTGGGCAATCCAGGGGGATGACAAAAGATATATTAATAGCTTATGCCAGAGAAACAAAAGAAAAAGATTGACTTTTTTGACAGTATTGCTCCAAAAGTTCAGTCACCGGTAATGATAACCACCAAACACCAGGTTAAAAAAACCAACTTTGGAAAGTTTGGCGCGATTTTTTTGTTGCTTTCTTTGGTGACCACCGCTGGTTTGGGTTTCATGGCTTACAAGTATCAAGGTGTGCAGGAAAAGCTTAAAAGCCTTGAGGCCCAAAGCGGTGAGGATTTGGACGTTCTGGCCAACTTGACTCTTTTGGAAAGAGCCAGAAGGCATATGGTTTTGCCTGAAGACCAAGAGCCGTCCATGGTAACAATAGAAGACGCGGAAGGCCTTAAAAATTTACAGCCAATTTATTCGGAAGTAAAAAACGGCGATAAGCTTATTACTTTTAAGGAAGTGCAGCTTGTATATGATCCGATTGCGGACATTGTGGTATTGGTAAGGCCGCTTTCTACTCCTGTTTCCGCGGCGGGTGCAGAAGCTGAAGCCGCGATTATTAACCCTAAAGGACCAATAAGTTTGGATATTAGAAACGGCGCTGGAGTAGCCGGTCTTGCGCAAAGAACAGCGGACGCGCTTGGGACAGAAACTAGTTATAACATTTACACGGTTGGCAACGCTGCAAAAACCAATCATGCCACAACTATTATTGTGAATTTAAAAGATAAAGATATAAGCAATTTAGAAGAAAGGTTTAACGTTACGGCCATAACTGCCTTGCCTCTTGGTGAAACCGCAAGCAGCGCGGATGTGGTAATAATATTAGGGCAAGATAATAGCTAGTTTACCCAGCATTTATTTTTAAGAGTAAGGAATTGTAAAATATCAATCATTGTTGCTAAGAGAGCATTTTCGTAATCGCTTATTTAAGAAAATAAGTGCTGGATGTAGTTTTCTCCATAATTGTTCACAAATTATAAATTTCGGTTTTAGTTAAGCCAAAATTTTTTATAGCCTTTTTACCAAAGCAAGCTTGACAGCAAAGAGTAAATCCTTTAAAATTATTAGTATAAAAATAAGTAGCCAAAAGATTTATGAAAACAGGTAACTTATTCTTAATAAGAAAGCGGTTTATGTAGACCAGCCATTTTAATATCGGCTAGTCCTAAACCGCGAAAGCGGTTTTTTTGTTGCTCAATATCTATCATTTATAAAACAACAATCCCGACCGAAGCGTCGGGATAACCATCAAAATTAGTTCTTTTCATCACCACATATTTACTGCTCACCCGTTCGACGGGCTCAGGATGACCCTGAGCGAAGCCGAATGGGTTATCGGTTATACAAAGCATGCCAATATTTTTTAGGGCATACCAGCTTTTCACGAACCGTTATTTTATGAGCAGTAGCTATGTGAAGATGAAAGAGTCTCGCAGGCACTTTGACAACTGAATAATTGGGTAGATGTAAGTTCCAAAAAGCAATTTCATGATTGTAAAAATCATGGTCACAAATTGCTAGTCAATTATAAAATTAAAACATGATAAGGGTATATGGTGGATGCCTAGGTAATATGAGCCGACGAAGGACGCAGTAGCCGGCGAAACGCCTCGGGGAGCTGGCAAACAAGCTTTGATCCGGGGGTGTCCGAATGGGGAAACCCACGCGTTGGAAGAACGCGTGCCTATATAACGTGGGTTATATAGTGCGGGAACCATGCGAAGTGAAACATCTCAGTAGCATGAGGAAAATAAATCAATCCCGATGCAAATCGGGAAGAGATTCCCTTAGTAGTGGCGAGCGAACGGGGAGATGAATAGAAATTTATTCGTTGGTTGGATAAATACGGCCGGCGAATAAATATCTATCAGCCTAAACCTATTAAGTGTTGTCCCGATTTATCGGGACTAAAAGCTTACCGGCGTTGCTTAGTAGGTGTAGAAAGTAAAAGTTGTTGCGGTGCGGTAACGCCGCAAGGAAGTAATGTGTGCTGTGTAGCAGAACACGCCTGGAAAGGCGGACCAAAGAAGGTGATAGTCCTGTATCGCAAAACACCATGCAATTTCCTAACTTTTTCTTAAGTACGTCCAGACACGAGAAATCTGGCCGGAATTCGGGTCGACTAAGATCCAAGGCTAAATACTCATATTGACCGATAGTGAACAAGTACCGTGAGGGAAAGGTGAAAAGCACCCCAGTAAGGGGAATGAAATAGTATCTGAAACCATATACTTACAAGAGGTCAGAGCTCTTACTCGCATTTCGCTTTGCGAAATGCGAGGGGGTTATGGCGTGCCTATTGAAGAATGATCCAACGAGTTAATCTTATGCGGCTTGATTAAGTCCTTTATGGGACGAAATCGTAGTGAAAGCAAGGAATAATATTCCGCAACAACTTTTTACTTCGTAAAAAGTAAATCCCAAATTCCAAAATCTAAATCCCAAACAAATCCCAAATTCCAATTTTTAAATTTTAAACATTTGAATTTTGGCAATTTAGAGATTATTTGTGATTTGGTGCTTGTTATTTGATTGTTTCAATTTACGAAGTAAATTGTTGTATGTCGCATGAGTTAGACCCGAAACCCGTGTGAGCTACTCATGGCCAGGGTGAGTCCCGAGTAACATCGGGAGGAGGCCCGAACCCACTAATGTTGCAAAATTAGGGGATGAGCTGTGAGTAGAGGAGAAATTCCAATCGAACCGGGTGATAGCTGGTTTTCCTCGAAATAGCTTTAGGGCTAGCGTCAGGTGTTCCTTTAAGAGGTAGAGCACTGAATCGATCCCGGCGGAGCAATCTGTCGGTTCGAACCAAACTCCGAATTCTTAAAGTTTACAGCCTGGCAGTCAGTCCGTGGGGGCTAAGCTCCATTTGGACTAAAGGGAAAGAACCCAGACCACCATCTAAGGCCCCTAAATCCTAGCTATAGTGCAAAGGATGTGGGGTTGCTTATACAACCAGGAGGTTGGCTTAGAAGCAGCCATCCTTTAAAGAAAGCGTAACAGCTCACTGGTCAAGCGATCCTGCGCCGACAATATATAGGGGCTAAGCTAGGTGCCGAAGATGTGGATCCAGTGCAAGCACTAGAATTTCCAAGAACCAATTTCCAAGAACCAAATAGATCCAAAATTATTTCAAATTCAAAATTTCAAACGAGAATATTTGAGTATTGAAAATTGATTAATTGGGTATTGTTTGGAACTTGGTGTTTGTGATTTGGAATTTCCAGCGCTTGCGCTGGGTGGTAGAGGAATGTTGTGTGCGGGTTGAAGCGGTAGCCGTGAGGCACCGTGGACAGCACACAAGCAAGAATGTTGGAATAAGTAATAAATATAGAGGTGAAAACCCTCTTCGCCGAAAATCCAAGGTTTCCAGGGCAACGACGATCGTCCCTGGGTTAGTCGATCCTAATCCCGATGCCCAAGGGTATCGGGAGATGGAAAATACGGTTGATATTCCGTAACCACTATGCAATTACTTAAGGCGTGACGCATCATGGTAGCGCTGGCGTTATCTGACTATTAGCGTTGCTGTGTTTGTAGGGTGAATACGCAGGCAAATCCGCGTATTCTATGGCTTTTATTCCCTACCTCGTAAGAGATGGGTTTAAAAGACTGTAATCCCGAGAACATGGAGAAACCCGGCAACGGGGATTAGCGTAATCCAAGATGCCAAGAAAACCGTCGTAATTATGTTGCAAAGTGCCCGTACCGCAAACCGACACAGGTGGATGAGGAGAGAATCCTAAGGCGACCGGAATAATGTTCGTTAAGGAACTCGGCAAAAAAGCAGGTGTACCTTCGGTATATACCTTTCCCCCGCCTCTGGCGGGGGACGCAGCGAAAGACCCCTCCCGACTGTTTACCAAAAACTTAGGTCCGTGCTAAAGCGTAATGCTCAAGTATACGGGCTGATGCCTGGCCAGTGTCAGAAGGTCAAACCAATTGGCGCAAGCTAGTTGGCCAAGCCCTGATGAACGCCGGCAGTAACTATAACTGTCCTATGGTAGCGAAATTCCTTGTCGCGTAAGTTGCGACCCGCACGAATGGCATAACGAGTAGGGGACTGTCTTAACGAACACTCCGATGAACTTACAGTGGCGGTAAAGATGCCGTCTACCCGCAGCAAGACGGAAAGACCCTATGAAGCTTTACTACAGCGTGTCATTGCAATTTTATTTTTATTGTTTAGCATAGGTGGGAGCCTTTGAAGTTCTGGCGCTAGCTGGAACGGAGGCGACAAGTGAAATACCACCCTGTAAAAGTGAAATTGCTAACCAAAGCTTAACCTACTTTGGGACAGTGGCTCGTGGGTAGTTTAACTGGGGCGGTTGCCTCCTAAATGGTAACGGAGGCGTTTATTAAGGTAGGCTAGGCGCGGATGGAAATCGCGCCGATAGTGCAAACGCAGAAGCCTGCTTGACTGCAAGGCTGGCAAGCCGAGCAGGAACGAAAGTTGAAGTTAGTGATCCGATGCGCCTGAGTGGAAAGCGCAAAGCCCAACGGATAAAAGTTACTCTAGGGATAACAGGCTGATCCGGTCCAAGAGTCCACATCGACGACCGGGTTTGGCACCTCGATGTCGGCTCATCGCATCCTGGGGGTGGAGAAGCTCCCAAG
>CAZLQG010000017.1:0-5371 GCA_964561655.1 uncultured Candidatus Saccharibacteria bacterium
TGAGCTTCATTCCTTTTGGAGTAAATAATACCCTCTGAGTCTCACGATTTATCCTAAGAAACGGCTTCAGTAAAGCCGCTATAACTGCGGGTTCTATCTGGCTACCGGAATCGGTAAACAGTTCATCAAGTGGATTATCTATATTCTTATCTGCCATATATTTTATTATATATTACTGGTTAATTATATGCAAGAGGCGATAAACCATATCTCTCATATCCCTTATGATACTCCTTCTGCGTACGCTGTCAACATCTTTAGCGCCTACCATAATTACGGTAAGCAAGAAGCGGACATAAATTTAAACCACCGACGAGATGTCGGTGGTTTAAATTCTGGATACGGCACTCAGCCGGTATGCTGTAAACGGGATGGAATAAGTCAGCTATCAGTTTTCTTGGCGACCACGCAAGGTGGTCTTCCACGATACTGTGCTGATTTTGGCTGGGGTGGAAGGATTTTTACCCCGTTAAATATTTTCTCCACCCGTGGCTGGGGTGGAAGGATTCGAACCTTCGAATGGCGCCTCCAAAGGGCGCTGCCTTACCACTTGGCTACACCCCAATATCTATTGGGAAAATCTAAGATATTATACGATATTTTGCTGGAAAAATAAAGCCATCTTATATATAATAATATTGTAATGAAATCCAAACTTCTCAAATGGATACCAAGAATTCTGGGAATAGCTTACGTCCTGTTTTTGAGCATGTTTGCTTTGGATGTTTTTAGCGAATACTCTAAGATTACGGATATCTTAATTGCCCTGTTTATGCACTTAATCCCAAGCTTCGTCTTTTTGGCGATTTTAATTTTAGCTTGGAAAAGGCCTTTTGGGGGAGGAGTAATATTTATAATTTTAACCTTGCTCTTTACCTTACAGTTTGACTTCTACGAAAATCTGACATCCTTTTTAGCCCTAGGCCTGCCTCTATTGGTGATTGGAATTTTATTTATCTTGGATGCAAAGCTTAAAAAAACCGCTCCTTAGGGAACGGTTTTTTAAAATAAATAATCTATTCCATCCGCATTGGCAGATTCGGGGTCAGGTTGATGCTTTTCGCGGTAAGCGTACCGTCGGAATTTGCCGTTCCGCTGACCATAACTTCCAGGCCCACGATTAAATCCTCAAGCGTGCCGGTGGCGGACTTGCTGATACTAGCCGACTCGGGCAAAAATATTATTTTTGAACCGCCGTCGCGCAGCTCAACGGTTATGCTGTTTTCGTCCCTGCTGATAATTTTCCCAGCAGCAACACCACCCGCTGTTTGCCCACCAGTCATGTCGCGAAATATCCCCTGCTGGCCCATTTGCTGCCTTTGCTCGGTTGATAAATTTTGAAAATTCCGTGCCCCAAACTGCCCGCCAGCGAGCGTTTTATTTTGCTGATATTTCATCCCTCCGTAAAACCCTCCTCCCACGCCGACAAGCAGCGCAACGATAACTATCAAAATGCTTTGTTTGTTCATCTTATAATCCTAAAGTTATAAATTATTAGTTAATCCTATTCATACCTAAGCGCATCTACCCCGTACTATAATCCTTCGGATTAACTACGGGGCAAGCAGGAGTTAATACCTGCAACAAAAGCTAATTTATTCATACCTTAATGCGTCTATAGGATTTAATTTAGAAGCGCGGCGAGCGGGATAATAGCCGAATATCACGCCAATACCGGCTGAAACGCCGAACGCCAACAAAATGGAAAACAGCGACACTTTGGTGCTGGTGCCGCCAAAATAACTAATTCCAAAAGCTAAAATCCAACCCAAAAGAATTCCAAAGAGCCCGCCTAAAAAAGTCAATGTGACAGCTTCGGCTAAAAATTGCAAAGTGATATCGCGACTTTTTCCCCCAATGGCCTTTCTAAGACCAATCTCGCGCGTGCGTTCGGTTACGGTGGTAAGCATCATATTCATAATGCCAATACCGCCGACTAAAAGCGAAATTCCGGCAATGGAAGCCAGTAATATGGTAAAAGTATCCGTTACGCTGGAAGCGGCTTCTACAATGTCGGACTGGTTCATCACTTGAAAATCCGCCATTTGAGCATTCGCAATATTATGCCTCTGCAAAAACAAATTAGTTATTTGCTGTTGGACTGTTGACATGGCTTGAGGATTTTCGGCCTGCACGCTAATGCTGCTTAGGCTCTCGTCTCCGGACAAAAACCTTTGTGCAGCGGTTAAAGGCACGTAAATCATATCGTCTTGATTGGAAAAGCCACTGCCGCCTTTAGCCTTGGTTACGCCTATGACTTTAAACTCCACTTTATTGATTTTTATACTTTGCCCTGTCGGGTCAGCCCCTTCTCCAAACAAGTCTTCCACGGTAGTGGGGCCCAAAACCGCTACTTTAGATGCGTTCTTAACCTGACTGTCTAAAATAAAATTTCCTTTTTCTATGCTTACGTTCCGTACTTCCGCGTATTGGGCTACGGTGCCAATAACCTGCGTGTTGGTGTTTGTGCCTTTGGCCGTAACCTGAAAGCGTGAGGATTTTTCCGGCGCCACAGCTTTAATGCCGTTTATTTCTTCGGCGATTGCGTCCGCGTCTTCCTGGGTCAGGGTGGAAGCGCTGCCGCGGCCCGCGGAAACCTGCGTGCCTACGCCGCGGATAAAACCCGGACTCACCATAATCAAATTAGAGCCAATAGATTGGATATTGGCTTCCACGCTGGCTTGCGCGCCCTGGCCAACGGCTATCATGGCAATTACCGAAGCAATGCCGATAACAATTCCTAAAATGGTCAGGCTGCTGCGAGCCTTATTGGCAGCAACGGCAAAAGCGGTTTCTTCAAATAAATCGAAATACTTCATAAAATTATTCTAATTGCTCTAATTCACCTAGTTGACCTAAATAAATCCCAAATCCCAATTACAAAATTGGAAATTGGTGCTTGTTTAGAATAATTAGAAATTAGAATAATTAGAAATTTTCTCATCTTGGATAATCTCCCCATCCCTAATATGAATAATCCTGCGCGCGTGCTTGGCAACATCTTGTTCGTGGGTGATGATAATTATGGTTCTTCCCTGCCGGTTCAAATCTTCAAAAGTCTTAAGTACAACTTCACCGGTCTTAGTGTCCAAATTTCCTGTAGGCTCGTCGGCTAGTAATAATTTAGGATCATTCACCAAAGCCCGCGCAATGGCCACGCGCTGCATCTGCCCGCCTGAAAGCTGGTTGGACAAATGCTGGAATCTTTCTTCCTCCAGCCCCACGGCAAAAAGAACCTTCCTAGCGGCCTCTTCACGTTTGTCTTTTTCAACTTCTGCATAAACTAAAGGCAAGACGGCGTTTTTTAAAACCGTGGCGCGGGGCAATAAATTAAACGCCTGGAATACGAAACCAATTTTCTTTTTACGTATATCAGCCAACTCATCATCCGAAAGCTTTGAGATATCATCCCCATCTAAAATATATTTGCCCGAAGTAGGGCTGTCCAAAGCCCCCAAAAGATGCATTAGCGTAGATTTGCCACTTCCAGAAGGGCCCATAATCGCCACAAATTCGCCTTCCTCTATCTTGAAGGATACACTTTTTAAAACCGTGGCCTCCTGTCCACCGGTTTTATAAACTTTCGTAAGATTATAACATTCTATCATCTCATTATCCTCATCATCTCGCCGCCTCCCATGCCGGCGCCAAAACTGTTCCCCCCGCTACTTTGCAAGCTGGTTTGAGAATTACTGATGGTCTGAGTGATTATCTCCTGACCCTCGCTAAGGCCACTGGTAATTTCCACCATTGTGTCATTAGAGCTGCCAACTGTGACCAAAACTGCTTGAGGCTGACCGTTTTCCAAAATTTCCACGTATGAATAATTGCCTTGGGTTTTTACCGCAGAACCGGACACCAACAAAACATCGGGTTTGGCTTCGGTAATAATGTCAGCCGAAACACTCATGCCCGGTTTAACCCTTTCGTCCTGCGTATCAAAAGCAATCTTTACCACGTAATTCACCACGCCCTGAGTGGCAGTACCAATGCTGTCAACCTCCGCCACGGTTCCGGTTATAGTCAGCTCTTCTATGGCATCAAAGGTTAATACCGCTTTTTGCCCTGTCTTTACTTTGGGGACATCAACCTCGTTAAGCGAAATTTCCACCATTTGCTGAGGACTGATTAGCGTTGCGACGGAAGTGCCGGAAGAAGCGTTATCGCCTTTTTTTACGCTCACCGCAGCTATTGTGCCGCCTATGGAAGCGCGCAACGTGTAGTCTGAAAGTTTTTCTTTTGCATCCAACAGCGCGTTTTGCTTTTGCTGGACGGAAAGCTCGGAAGAGCGCAAATCCAAAGCGTCTGGTTCTGCCACAAGCTTATCGAGAGACGCCGCGCTTTCATCTATGCTTCTTTGAGCATTAACAATTGCTTGTTTCTGGCTGATGATTGTATTTTTGGCGGAAAGCAGGCTAGTCAAATGCCCGTTAATCTTGCCGGTGTAGGAATTCAACTCCGACAAATGGGTGGTTGCTGCGGCGGCGGGGGTTTTATTCGCCGAGGTAAGCTTATCTACGTAAAACTGGATAAGGTTATTCGCGCTGGTCACCGCTTCGGAAAGCTTAACCGCGGTGTCATAAGTTTCCTGAATAATCGACTCAATCGTGGAGGTAGGCGAAGACCGCGTTAGCGATTTATAATCCTGAAAATTTTTATCGTAAGCCAGCCTAGCCGCCTCAAGCTTGGTTTGCGTGTCGGTTTTAAAATTATAAGCTTTTAAGTCGTACTCCGCGGCCTTGCTGTAATAATAATCTATGTTCCATTCGCCGTTGGTGCCCAAAGTGCTGGAATACAAAACGTCCTGCAGGCCCGACATGGCCGAAGGCAAATCCAAAAATGCATCAGTAACATCGTTGAATCCGTCATTATAAGCTTTTTCAAGGGCAGTTTCTGCATCAGCTTTATTTTCTTTGGCCTTGGCAAGGTTATTTTCCGCCTGCAAAAGCGTAAGAGCGTCAGCTGGCTGCTTAAGCTTGTTTAGAGACAATTGAGCTGTCTCTAAACTTATTTCGGCGTCTCGTACCGTCTTTTGCGCATCTGAGCTGTCTATACGAGCGACTACATCGCCGACTTTGACCGTTTGGCCGTTTTGCACGCCGATATAAACAATATCTCCGGAAACTTTGGGCTTAATATCTATTTGGCTTAAAGCCGAAACCTGGCCCGTACCGCTCACGGAAACTGTCAAAGTGCCGCGCGTAACCGCCGTAGTTTGATAACTAACCTCTTCTTGGCCGCCAGCAAAAATTTTAACCGCGAAATATCCGGCGACAATTATCAGAACAATCGCCCCCCAGGTAACTTTCCTTTTTAACCAACGCTTTATAAAATTCATATTTCTTAATAAATTGAGATCAATAAAAATAAA